>JAITRK010000076.1 GCA_031288435.1 Holosporaceae bacterium | reverse complement strand
CATCCGGCGGAAGGAGTTGCAGTTTTATTTCCTTTTCCAGAGTAGGCAGCAATTTTTCTAGCTGCTCTATTTCTAATTTGGCCAGGTCCATAAATTCCGGCTCGGCGGACGCGTCCGATATTACTGCATCCAGCTCCTCCAGGTCTTTGAGGGCCTTTTTATACCTATGAATGATGTGAACAAATGGCTCTAGATCAGAAAATTCCTTCGATAGCTTTATGAAAATTTCGGAATTTCCAGCATTTTCCAACATTTGCTTACCAAGAAAGTCATGCTTCTTTAAGATTTTGTCCAGCGTAGTATCAAGAGACATAATTTTGGTTTCCGCAGTTTTTTAGGCCTTGAGTCGTTCAACTTCCGAGTAGAAAGCTTGATTTAATTTGTCAACAAACTCGTCCGGAGGCAACCCAGGACGTATTGGATCGAGAAATTTCACTGTAATATTTCCTGGTCTCTTCAGAAATCCTCTGCGCGGCCAAAACTTGCCTGAATTGTGCACAACTGGAATCACAGGGCAATTATTTGTTTTATAGAAAAACGCTATCCCTCTTTTTATCTGCGCGTGCTCGCCGGTTGGCACACGGGTTCCCTCCGGAAATATTATTATGGGATGTCCGTTTGCAATGGCCCTTTCTACTTTCCGAGCCGCGTCGATCAGTGTTTTCGCGCCGTTTTTGCGATCCACATCTATGGTGCCGGCCTTGCGTGCCAACGATCCAAAAAGTGGAATATCAAGCAATTCCTTTTTCAAGACCATGACTGGGCGATTAAATTTATGTATTAATACGAGAGTTTCCCAAACCGATTCATGCCTAACGGCGTAGATAACTGGTTTCGATAGCTCAGATGGCTCGTTTTCAGTAATATAACAAATGCCGGCGACCTTTCTGGAGATAAAGTCTACTATCCTGGAAAACATTTTCCAGAAAGCGAACGAATATTTCTCATCGAAAAATACAATAGGAAACGCCAATGCGAATAACAAAGTTGCTGTCGTGAAAAATAATATATTGAAGATAAGAGACCTAATTATTGCCACTGATCAATTTTCCCGAAAAGATTATCCAGATATGTATACACCATTTTATGAAATTCCTTAAGACAATTTATGAAAAATTTGGAATCTCGCTTGGATTTTATTGCGCCAACCAGTATTTTTATATCGCCATTGACGCTCCTAAGTTCATAGAGACTGCGCGGCATGTGGTAATCGGAGGTTAGCACGAGAATTTCGTTCATGCGTTGGTCCGTTGCCCATCGACTTATTTCACGTGCGTTTTCCCTTGTATTTTTCGCCTGTTTTCCAAGAACGAAATTAACTTCAGAAATTCCGCTGTCGCCAACAACAGCTCGAAGAGTCGATTTATCGTATACTCCAGATATAAAAACGTTTTTTGGTTTTTCTGAGCGAAAAAATTCAATGGCGCGCGCTATTCTATTTTTTCCGCCGGTTAAGATCACCACATTATCACAGCGACTCTGCCCGATTTCGCTGCTATTGCATACATGAAACATAAATAGCGACATAGCCAAAAGCCACAGAAGTACTGTCGTTGCCACGAGCCAGGCGATAACCCTCATTAGTCGATCCACCCATCGTTATTCAGGAAAAATATTACTGACTTTCTTGCCGTAATCATGATTATCCCCATGGCCAACAAAGGTATAAGCACTGCTATGGCCATGCAGCTCACTGTGACAGGGCTTAGGATGGCAATCGAAGACATGTAGTTCACCCACAATACCGTAGATATTCCTACTATCATTGATATAAGCGACGCCCTACAACCTATGCCAAAATAATGCCTATTGAATTGGGATGCTATATAGAAATTGTCTGCACCTATTAGCTGCAGGATTTTTTCGACGCTTTCGTGTGCGACAAGAGTTTTCTTGGTGATAAATATTATTGTTGCGCACATGGTTGCAAAAACGAACGCCGACAGAAGAACTGCGAAGAAAAATAGGCAATTACTTATTTTCATGATGGGAACGTACCAATTGGCGTGGTCGTGGATCTTAACGCCTGGAGATATTTTAGACAATTTCTCTGCCAACAATAGCAGATCCATTCGAACGTTTTCATCGTATTCCACATCAAATATAATCGGGAATGGAAAGTCGTCTGGAATTGAAGTTCCACTCAGCCATGGTTCGATAATTTTTAAAATGTCCGATTCCTGTAATTTATTTACGGATTTTATTCCGTTGGTGGATCGTATTACGCGCATTATTTCGTCTGTTTGATTATTGGCGGAGCCATTGCCCATTGCCTCGACGTCTGATTGCATTTCTACTGTAATGTGACCGTTTAGCGCTCGTTTCCACTCGGACGTTAAATCGTTGGTGAAAAAGCAGCTCATAGCTGCGATAGTGACCGAATACATCAAAAAACTAAGTATAAACGGCACGAATCTATTTGTTCTGTCCTTGGAGAAATCAAAATCAAAATAATTCGAAGATGTGCGCATGTTACTTTGGCTCTCCAGTAAGTATTGAGTTCTGCCTATCGATAACTATTCGGCCGCTTTCTATTCGTAGCTCGTTGTAGCGGAACTTATCCACAAATTGTCGATAATGGGTCGCGACCACAACGCAGGCTCCCATTCGATGCATTCCATAAAACAGCCCCATGAGCTTTGTGGCTATCTGTTCGTCCACATTACCGGTTGGCTCGTCGGCTAGCAAGATTTCTGGCCTTGTGATGACAGCTCTGGCTATGGCGACTCGCTGTTTCTGTCCTCCAGACATGGTGTTTGGCAGCATATCGAAACAGCTACCGAGGCCAACCCAGTCAAGGATCTCCTTGGCCTGACTTTCTCTTCGTTTTTCGTTTTCTCCCTTGACCTTCAGCGGCAGTGCGACATTTTCCAGCACCGTTAGATGGTTCAACAAATTGAAATCCTGGAAGACTACGCCTATTTTTTGTCTCATGTTTAGCAATTCTTCTCTGGAAACGTCGGCTACGTCGCGGCCAAATATCTTTAATTTCCCAGAGGAAGGCTTTATGCCCATGTATAAAAGTCTGAGAAGAGACGTCTTGCCTGCGCCACTGGCGCCAGTCAGAAAATGAAACGATTTTTTATACAGGGAAACAGAGATGCTTTTTAGAACTGGAACGCCATCTCCATAGTGCAACATAACATTATCGAAAGAGATAACGGGCTCCTCTTTAGACATCAACACTCCAAAACATTTCTCTGACTATAACTGATGTTTTTTTCTAAAACCATCGAAACTTTTAATTTCACCGAAATCCAGGTCGAGAATCTCACCGCCAGTCATATCTACATAGTATGTTTGATAGCCGTCGAGGCGCTCAGCTTCTCTCAAATATTTATGCCACTCGGAAATTGGCGGCAGCAATCCGGTTCTGCTGTGTGAAGACAGCATGTATTTTCTTGATTGCAACTTTCCTAGGACATCGTCGGATATCTCGCCGGACTCTGTGCCGACGTCTATCAGTCGATCCATTTCGCGCTCGGTTAAAACAGTAAAAGCGCTGGTAACTCCCCGATTATCCATTAGCAAATAGCTGCCGAAGGTATCCAACATATAATATTCCTGCATTTCGCTTCGGCAACATTTTCTGAAGAAAAAATTAGCAAAAACTGGGTCGTTCAGATGACTCCGCTCCGACATAGATAAATATTTCGAAACACCGTTGGTATAAATATGGAAATAATTGTGGACAGACTTCAGTATGCTGTCTCTTACCTTTTCCTCAAAACCCGGATCGC
Source organism: Holosporaceae bacterium (assembly GCA_031288435.1). The sequence goes on along the minus strand of JAITRK010000076.1, from coordinate 1,620 downwards.
CTTTTTTCACAAATTTACATATTACGCCTTCATTGAAAGCGTTTATGGCTATTTTTTCGTCTGCGATGCCGGTTAGTAAAATACGCTGTATATTTTTGTCATTGATTTTATCGCATAGCTCTATTCCAGTGATCCCTGGCATACAATAATCGGCCACTATGGTGGAAATTATGGAAAATCTGCTGTCGTCATAGATCTGTCGGTGCAAATAATTTATATTTAAGAGTATTGATTTCCAATCGGAGGTACTCTCCTCGCCATCTATTATAAAGTCTGCCGAATCCAGGCGGTTAGTTGAACTGACCTCATTTATATAGTCGACAGCTTTTAGCGGATCGTCGAAGACTTTAAATACTAAATTATCTATGCCTATTGCGCTTTTTATACTTTCTGCAAATAGACGGTTGTCGTCTACTAAAACTACGGTGGTTGGGAAAAAGCAGCCCAGGACATTGTTCATAAAACACTACATCATTTCTACTGAGGCATCTATGCTACACCAATATTAAATATATTTCAAGTTTTGGATTCACTAAGTGATTGCCTATTAAGTACGTTGTGTACAAACGATGGGTGACTTTCATATGGAAATTATGTAGGATCCGGCAGTGGGTATTGTCTCGGATACGGTCTATCATCATTTTCCGCTGGATTTAGCGATCCCCTGAGTCCGCAGGCAGACAAAACCAACAGAACTCCTAGCAAAAGAAAGGAACCGTACTTCATGTGCTCTACCAAATTGAAAGTCCACAACACGTTTCAGTATACAAAATGCCTGGCGCTGGTGGCAATGCTATTGTTCAGCGGTACAACGGGGCTGTGCGACTCCGCTTCTTCGGCGAAAGGAATCGCTACGTGTGACTTTAATTTTGAAATGCGCGCAGAAGGAGAAGAAAATGGCTTTTGTCTTGCCGATTTGAATGGATCTGTCACTGTGATCGTATTTTTTACGACGTGGTGTCCGAATTGTCCGCATGTTTTACAGGAATTGGATCGTCTGGCTGCAGAAAATCTAGACGGGTTGAAGATTATTCCGCTTAACATTGGCAATGAAGACGCCGCAGAAGTAAAGAAACACTACGATGAACACAGAATTACTAATTTAAAAGCGTATACATCGATAGCATCTGAAAAGGTAAGCAATTGTATTCACTATATTCCGTCTTGTTTCGTATTTAATAAAAATGGCGAATTGGTCCGGGAGTATTCCAGAGATGGGCAAACTTTTAATCCAGAAAATTTAAAAATGCTTGTGCGCGATCTTTTAAATTGATGGTACTAATATGGTATATTAGGCACGTGGAGATTTATCTAATGTTATATTGCATGGAAAAGTGGAATAGCGAAATATATGTGTGTCGCTCTGTTAACGCGCATTTTGTGTGGAAGCGAAAGGCACGGCGTTATGAGGGATAATATATGCCTGCAGTCGATTGTGGGAAATCCACGTTCAGTTGTAGTTGTGGAATATCCGGCGAAAGTTCTTAGGAAAAAAGCGTTATTGCTTACCGAATCCGACAGAACATATCTTCCGGCTGTGCTGAATATAATGGAAGAAAAAATGAAAGCCCATAACGGCATAGGGCTAGCTGCTCCGCAAATAGGGCTGTCGAAACGCTT
>JAITRK010000103.1 GCA_031288435.1 Holosporaceae bacterium | reverse complement strand
AAATGCCGGAAAACTGGTGGCAAAACTGCTAAGTGGTGTTTCGGTGAAAGATCTTCCGCCAATTTTCCCGAAAACGGAGGATCATCGCTGTTTCGTGAATAAGAAACTGGCTGAAAAGTTCAAAATTAAAGTCCCAGAAAATGCTATAGTTGTGGAGTGAGGTAAAATGTTAGAAATAGTAAATGTTACAAAATCCTTTAGCGGAATTTTCGAACCTGTTCTAAAAGGAATAAATTTATCGCTGAAAGTGGGCGAATTTTGCACAGTCGTTGGAGCAAATGGATCTGGGAAATCGACCCTTATGAAAATCATTAGCGGAGAATATTCTGCGGATTCCGGCGAAATCCGGCGAAACGGCGACGTATCACAGGTCGTTCAGGATGTGAACAAGGGGACAATTCCATCGATGACCATGCTAGAGAACATTGCAATTAGCAGCACAAAAACGCCGAGTTTTTCCTTCTATAAACGCCATAAAAATAGTGCCACGGATAAGATTAGATCGCTGAACATTGGGTTGGAAAAATTTATCGACCAACCGCTGAGTGTTCTATCCGGCGGTCAGCGGCAGACTGTAGCAACTTTGATGGCATTGAATTCCGGCGGAAAAATTCTGCTACTGGACGAACACACGTCGGCTTTGGATCCAAAAATGCAACTATTGCTGATGGAGTACACGGCAAAATCCATTCGAGAACTTGGGCTCACGACGCTAATGATCACGCATAACATGGACGACGCCGTAAAATACGGCGATCGCCTGATTATGATGCATAGAGGTCGAATTGTCGCTGATATAAATGGACGCGAAAAATCGAACCTGAAAATCCAATCTTTGCTTGAGATGTTCCATAAATTTGAGGATCAAAGCATGCTACACAATGGAGGAGAGGAAAATGTCTATTGATCTCGTTATGAACGGCCTGCAGCAGGGACTTATTCTGGCAATCATAGCCTATGGCATCATGATTCCATTTCGATTTTTGGATTTTGCTGATCTTACCGCAGATGGAGCATACCCGCTTGGCGGGGCTATCTGTGCCGTTCTCATGTCAAACGGAGTACATTCAGCAGCTGCGATTTCATGCAGCATGATATGCGCCGGCGTCATGGGGATTTGCACAGCGCTCATTCACCTAAGATTTCGCGTTAATTCAATGCTAGCTGGAATCATTTTGAGCACCATGGCCTACAGTGTGAATCTTCGCATCATGGGCAAACCAAACATCGCTCTTTTCGATTGCGGAGGATTGTTCGACGCAAACATCGTCGGCAACATGGCGATAATTATTGCGCTCCTTGGCCTGTGCATAGCGCCGTTTGCCGTGTTTCTGCGCACAGATTTTGGATTGAGGTTTCGGGCAGTCGGGCTAAATCAAAATTTCGCTAAACAGCGAGGAATCAGCATCGAGAAATACACCATTTTTGGGCTGTTTGTGGCCGGCGCTGTGTTTGGACTTGCCGGAAGCCTTATCGTTCAGCTGCAAAACTACATGGACGTCGGAATCGGAGTTGGAATTTTGATCCACGGACTTGCCAGTCTAATGATCGGCGAAGCAATAATCGGAAACGCTACGTTAAATCGACAATTGGTGGCTCCACTAATTGGAGCATTGGGGTATCAGCAGGTACAGGGAATAGCTCTATCTTTCGGACTGGCTCCTTCGGATCTAAAATTTTTCACCGGAAGTATAGTGTTGTTGGTCATCGCCTTGAAAAAAAACAAAAATTAGGACAGAAATATGCTGCAACTCTTTTAATCATAGGTTCCAATGTTCGGCAATCGAAAGTACGTTATGGGAAGCGGCTACATATGCCGCAGCCTCTGCCCCACAAAAGATATTTTTTCTTGTCATTCGTATTGGTTCCGCCGGCAAATAGGTCAGCCACAAATTTACTGGAAAATGTATAATCGCATACAAAAGTCAGAACAAAGACTTTTCCACGAAAATTTGTGTTTGAAGTTTCCGGTTTTACTATGTTAGAGATAGCTAAGTCTCCATTTCTACAAATAAAAGATGAACTGCTTTTTAGATATGTCGATGGATTGCTTTGCTTTGCTGTCTCATCTCCAATCCAGTAAATATCTTCTCCACCATACGGGGAGGCTTTGCACATTGCTTCTAGATTTTCGTACACAGCAAAATAGTACCTTATGCTGCTGTTTTTGACATATGCTGGCTTATGTCTGGTTATGATGTCCGCGAAACCAGTGGTGTTCTTTTCTTTCGCAAAATAAAATGTTGCTTCGGCCGCCATGGTTTCCATCGCAGTTTTGGCATTGTTCACCTTCACCATTTCTAGTATGAAAAAAATTAGTGAAAGAATTATCGGAAGCGTAAAGCAGAGTTCAATGGCTGCGGCTCCACTCTCGCTGTTTTTTAATTTGTTTTTACAGTATTTACGAAACATATAACGCATTCCGTCGAAAACTATCCCTATCATTCATTGTAGAGAGAAAAAATTAAGAAAATACTACAATGACGCCTAATTAGGAGCATTTATTCCGTTTTTCAGAGCTAAAACTAGGACACAGATCCGCAAGGCAGCAGACAGCGCAGGACGGGCTCCTTGCTCTGCAGACGTAGCGTCCGTGCAACACCAGTCGGTGTCCTATGTTTATTTTATGGTGTTCTGGAATGATTCTTTCGAGGTCTTCCTCCACCTTTATTGGATTTTTGCTTTCGGATAGACCAAGTCTGCCGCTTACTCTTAGCACGTGAGTATCAACGGCGATTGTTGGTTGGTTAAACAGCACGTTCAGAATGACGTTGGCTGTTTTCGAACCGACTCCTGGCAGCGTCATCAATTGATTTTTGTCGCTTGGAACGACGCCGGAGTATTTCTCCAGCAAAATTTTACTTAATTCAATGATACAAAAAGTTAAATAATTTTC
>JAITRK010000089.1 GCA_031288435.1 Holosporaceae bacterium | reverse complement strand
TTTCCAAAATTCAAAACGGTTTCCAGATAGGTAATGAAAAAAACCGATAGCAAAAAATATCCACAGGCTGTGAGAACGTCCGTCAGAGTGACCATCACCAAGCCTTTCCAGTGATTTTTAAATAGATTTTTAAGAAGGCCATGTTTCTTTGGCTCGACAGCCTCCTGCTTTTGCAGATCAAGAAATTCCTGCGGATCGTCCAATTTATTCTTTACATACTCGGCCACAAATGTTCCAAAAGCGCTAATGATAAATGGTATCCTCCAGCCCCAAACCTCCAGTTGCTGCTCATTGCAAATAAAAGACACAACCATCGCCACCACTGATCCCAGAACAAAACCGCTTACTAGACTAAACGGCGCCCAGCAGGAATAGGTAGCTTTTTTGTCCTCGCTGGAGTGCTCATATAAAAAAACTATTGTACCAGTAAATCCACCGCCGAGGGCCAGCCCCTGCAGTATGCGGATAATCGTCAGTGTAATTCCAGCCCATATACCGATGTATTCATAGGTTGGCAGAAATCCCATTGCGGCTGTCGGTATGGCCATCATGTAGATGGAAATCACCAACGCCTTTTTGCGCCCCAAAACGTCGCCGATGTATCCAAACATCATGGCTCCTATCGGTCTTGCAATGAGCCCCGAGGCAAACGCTCCAAAAGACGCAATTATTTGCTGGAAATCGTCGCCGGACGGAAAAAATAGCTTCCCGATGGTAACGGCAAAGCAGCCATATATTGCAAAATCATACCACTCCAACGCGCTGCCAGCCACGCAGGAGATAATCACTTTTTTCATTTTTTCAAATTCTGAGACGGCGATTGCTTTTACTTTATTCATGACGTTCCACTAAAAAAATCACACGCACCGGATTTTATATCCTATTAGCTGTTTTTTCAATCTCAATCTCTTTTAGGACGGCCTTTGTGGTTTCTAAACTAATCCAGGCGGGATTTTTAACTTGAAGATTTAGGAAAAACGATGTAGGCTGCTGGCTCATCTATGTGAACGCGGGTGTAGCTTAATGGTAAAGCTTTGGCCTTCCAAGCCAATGACGTGGGTTCGATTCCCATCACCCGCTCCATTGATCCTGTGTCCTGCAAATACAAATACGAACGTTAGGATCTATTGCGTTTGCAGGAAAAATGTATATCATGTCGATACCATTTCTTTTTAAGCGAAAGACGCAGAGAGGTGGCATAAAAATAGAAGCGGGTGTAGCTCAGGGGTAGAGTACAACCTTGCCAAGGTTGGTGTCGAGGGTTCGAATCCCTTCGCCCGCTCCATGGCGTCACAGCCATTCATCGTGAGCTATGGAGTGTTTTTCAGCTTCCGGAATTATTATATGATGCTGTTCTTCCAGTATCGGTTTGCGATCTAGAGCAGATTGTGTTTTCTCCAGCATTGCGGCAAAAAATCCATCTACGCCGTGTTTGGCCGGCGAGAGGCGAAGATAGCTGCTTTCCTGCACGATCCCAATATTATCCAGGTGAATATCCACAACCCTAAAAAAAGGAAAATCCTTTAAAAAAGCTGCCATTTGATCTTCATTTTCTTCCATCAACACAGAGCAGGTGGCATATACCAGCCTGCCACCGTTGCGAACCACATATTGGGCTGTGCCGAGTATCTTTTTTTGAAGTTCCAGCAGTTCTTTCAAACCAATATCGGTTAGGCGCGATCTCATATCTGGATTTCTCCGCCATGTGCCAGTTCCGGAACATGGCGCATCCACGAGAACGAGGTCTGCGCATTCGGCGTGTCTTTTTAGCCATTTACCTGTAAGTTCCTGGCAGATTACGTTGTTCACTCCGGCTTTTCGAATGCGCATTTTCGCTTTCTGTAGACGTACTACATTTGTGTCTAGAGCAATGATGCGGCCTTTGTTACCCATGCTGGCCGCTAGAGCCAGCGTCTTACCGCCGGCTCCGGCGCAGAGATCAACTACGGTATCAGTTGAAGACGGATTACAGACGTGGGCAACTAACTGTGATCCTTCGTCCTGCACAGCAGCTAATCCATTGTGTAATACTGGATCACTACGCCCAATTCTACCGTTGAGAATTCGTAAACCAAGAGGAGAAAATTTAGTTTCCTCCACCAAAAAACCGTGCTCCTGCAGCATTTCTTTTACGTCGCTCCTGTTTGCTTTCAAGGTATTAACTCGCAGGTCGACAAACGCTTTTTTATTAAGCGCCAACATTTCTTTTTCAAAATTTTCTGCCGGAAATACTCGTTTGAAATAGGGCTCCATCCAGAATGGATAGTTAAGCAGGACGTTTGGTGGTAATTCTAGCTGTTTGTTCAGTCGGTTCAGAAATCGAGCGTCAAAATCATTAAATTTCCAGTGCTGCTTATTTTGTAGATAGAATATGTCGATGATTTCTTGATCTGATATTTTCTCTTCGATTTTTAAAAACACCATCATGAAATATTTGCCAAAATCGGTGCTAATGCCTTCGGTGTAGAACCTCAACGTCTCTAACTTTCTAAATATAGCGTAGCAAAGTTCGGAAACGTCCCTGCGGTCTTTGGCGCCCAGCCATCTGTGCGATCTGAAAAATTTATACAGAACTATGTCAAAAGGAGTCAAAGAATGGAAAAACGTGTCCAACAAATCAATTGAGATTATAACTTTTTCTGTGGCTTTCATTGCTTAGTATGTCCCGATGATAACTGAAGTAGATTGCGGTTCGCTTTTCGGCTGAATCGCGGTTGCCGTATCTGATTTTGCTTTTTCAAATATTAAATCTCGCAACTTGTTAGAGCCTGTGCTTTGCATCGTTGGAGAGAGTCCATCACTGACTTCGTCATTCTTAAAGGCTTCCATTATTGTTCCCTTACCTGACGGAGACGGCGGCCCTCCAGTTTCCAGGTCTACTTTTCTCAATCTTATGCCCTTTGGAATTCTGAATGGCTTTGCGGTTAAAAATTTTTTTATTTTAGCCATGAAATCAACAAAGATCGGAAGCGCAGTACTGGTTCCGGTGGCGTCTTTTCCCAAACTTTTGGAATAGTCGTCGAACCCAACAAATACTCCGACAGCAATATCTGGCGTGATGCCAACAAACCAGGTATCTCGACTTTCGTTGCTGGTGCCGGTTTTTCCGCCGACAGGTATTCCTAGAGTGCTTGCTTCCCAACCGGATCCTCTCTGCACAACGCCTTCCAACAGAGATATCATTTGGTAAACGCTCTGTTCGTTAACAATTTGCTCGCGGTTATCATTTAGCCTGGAAGAGGTTCCCGCATTAAATGGATCCTTTGTTTCCTGAGTCGGTCCAGCCATTCTATATATTACGTTACCTTTTTTATCCTGAACATAGTCAATCATTGTCGGAGTTATACGTTTTCCTCCGTTGGCTATCATTGCATAGGCTGCGGTTATTTTTTCGAGGGTAGTCTCGCCTGCGCCAAGAGCAAACGATAAAAATTCAGGCATGGTTTCAAAGATTCCAAATTGCTGAGCCAGCTTTGATATCTTATTAACCCCGAGCTCATAGGAAATTCTTACAGTGGCCGTGTTTACAGATTTTTCTATTGCGCGGCGCAGAGTTATTTTTTCGATGGTGGAACCGTGATAATTTTTCGGTTTCCATATTTCCGCGGCACCGGTATCGATTTCCATTGCTTCCGCATTAATGACCGAATTGGGCGAGAACCCGTTTTCCAGCGCCGTTAGGTATACGAACGGCTTGAAAACTGATCCGCATTGCCTCATGGCCTGGGTTGCTCTATTGAATTCGCTCTGGGAAAAATCATAGCCTCCCTGCATGGCCAAAATTCTGCCGGTGTTCGCTTCTATTACTATGATAGCTCCCTGCACCGCTGGAATTTGGCGAATATTGAACCCTCCTTCATCGTTCGACGATACAAGGATTACGTCGCCGATATGTAAATTTTTGGCCCACCTGACGTCTCCTTCGACAACTTCCCCCTGTTTTTTGTCTTCGGTTACCAACGTTACTTTTTTCTTTTGTATTTTTGTAACGACAGCTTTTTTAAATTCCCGCGATCCTGGCGGCGCGTTCAGTTCTTTCAATTGAGCAACAATTTTATCCGGATCACTGGTATCAATGGTGGCAAGCGCTCCTCTCCATCCAAATTTTCTGTCCACTTTCTCGAGGCCTTTCCGCAATGCGCGATAGGCGCAGTCTTGAAAGCGCATATCCAATGTTCCACGAATGATCAACCCTTCGCTGTTAAGAGCGCTCAACCGGAGTTTTTCAATTAGATATTTTCTAACTTCCTCGGAAAAATACTCCGCCGTTACATTTTCTTCCTGCGGCGCCATTACCAAATCTTCTTTTAGCGCCGCCTGTGCAGTTTTTTTGTTGATGAATCCATCCTGCAGCTGGCGTTTTATCAGCCAATTTCTTCTTTTTAGAGCACGCTCCCTGTTTTTTACTGGATGATAATTGCTGGCACCTTTGGCCAGGGACGCCAGATAGGAGCACTCGGCTACAGTTAATTCGTTCACGGTTTTATTGAAATACACCTTGGCTGCCGCCGCCACGCCATAGGTTCCTGCCCCAAGATATATCTGATTGAGATATAGCTCCAGTATTTCATTCTTGGACAAGGCCGACTCTATTTTACGGGATAAAATAGCTTCCTGTATTTTGCGGAGATATGATATTTCATTGCTTTTTATAAGAAATATTCGCGCCACCTGCTGGGTAATCGTGGACGCTCCATGGGGACGCTTTCCGCTGCGCATATTTTGTAGGTTGTTTATAAAAGATACAAATATGCGGACAATATCTATACCAATATGTTCGTAGAATCGCTTATCCTCCGCCGAAAGAAAGGCGTTTATAAGTTTTTTAGGGACTCTTTCTATGGGAATAAAATAGCGTTTTTCGGACGAATACTCGCATAACTTTTCGCCATTCTTTAGGAACACTCGACTCGATAATTCCGGAGCATATTTTTTTAGCAAAGTATGATCCGGCAAATCGAGTGACATGATATAGAGCGCAGCCAGTGCGGCAGATATCCCAAGAAACGCCAGCAGGACAATTATCTTGAAAAAACGTTTCATTTATTTTCGGCATCTTCCTTTTCAAAAAAACCATCCAGGGCATACAAAATAGCATGATTTACCTTATCTCGAAACTCTCGAGAATGTAATAACATGTTATCGGTTTTATTTGTAACGCAGCCAAGCTCTAGCAATACGGCTGGGAAAGAATTTTTTAGAATTTTCAGTTCACTATTGCGACAAGGCCTATTGCTTATTTTGCAGGCATTGGGAATGTATCCTGATATTATATTAGCAAATCTTCTAGATTTCGACAAAATTTTATAGTATCTATCTTGATCTTCTTCATATTCTTTGTCGCAATTCATCAGCAAATCAAGATTTGGCAGAGTGTATACAGATATACCGCGTATTTTTTTGTCGTTATTGCTATCGGTGTGGAGAGATATAAGCATATCCGCCGGTATTTTCGCCATATTTTTTTTCCGTTCCTCTATGGGAATGAATACATCCGCATCGCGCGTTAAAATCACCCGATATTTTCCGCTTTTTCTTAGGACTTCTCGTAGCTCTATGGCGATTACCAGCGCAATATTTTTTTCATAGTCTCTGCCAAGCCCCATCGTTCCAGGATCTTTTCCGCCATGGCCAGGATCTATTACTATTAGCTTCTTTCGATTGAGCCTAAACCCTATTTTTATAGAATCGGGAGTATATACTTTTTTTGTAAATATTACATTTTCTCGAAGCGATAGAAATAATATCAGAGACGACCCGCCGAATTTTTCAAAGAAGTAGCCTCTTATTATGTTATGAGTTATGTTCACAGTTTTCGGAGCGTTCACCGGCGCACTGAAAGAAAGGATCACTTTAGCGCCATTGGATAGCGTATGTATGCGCGGCGTAAATGATACGTCATCCAGAAAATCGACGCAAAAGAAATAATCCTCCCCTTCCCTTTTAAGGTAAATTTTTTTTACAGGATTTTTCGACCTAGAACAGGCAGATAAGCCTAATAGCTGTTCCAGGTCATTGCCTCCGCCATTTGTATTTATATCCGCCGCCGTTTTTGTCGTCGTTATATTTTCCTGCGACAAAAGCGTGCTGCAAAGGCATAAAATTGCCAGCGACAATATACTATACGCTGCCCTTGTTGCTTTTGTCACCGCAGGCACACAAATCCGAAAGAACTAACAGAACTCAAAAAGCAACGGCGACGCATAGAATAATCAACGCCCTCATTTTTTTTCCATGTCTTTTATCTCTTTGCAGAAAGCAAATATTTTCAGGCTGCGTCCTACACTACAGAACACCACTATGCTCATGCATATCACCGTTAGTAGCATAATATTCCTTTCGACTCCTCCAGAACCGTAGTAGGGAGAGGCATATATATTCATCAACAGTATCGAGCCAAGCATAACCACGGAGACAAAAAGCTGCTTTAGGCATTCCCGCTCGGTTTCGAAGTCAATTTTTACGGTCTTGAGTTTTTTCAGCGACGCCATCAAGTATATGGCGTTACACCAGGCCGAAAGAGACGTCGCCAGAGCAATTCCGGTGTGTTTCAAGCAAGGCGTAAGGACCGCTATAAATAAAAAATTTGTTCCGATGGAAATGATTCCGCCCAGGAATGGCGTTCTTGTTTCCTTATGAGCGAAGAATGTGG
>JAITRK010000022.1 GCA_031288435.1 Holosporaceae bacterium | reverse complement strand
CATGGAATAAAGATCGGAATCGGATTCTGGCCACAGGCTTTTCCAACAGCTCGACAGGATTTGGGGTTGCCTATGGCAACGGCAATTTCTTTATAGGTTTTCGTTTCTCCATAGGGAATTTTTTTTAGTTCGTTCCAAACCGACGTTTGAAAAACCGATCCGTCAATGGCAAAATTCAGATCGAATATCTGCCTCGATCCATCCAGATATTCTTTTAGCTGAATAAATGCGCTTCGAATTAGAGGAGACTCGACATTTTGAGCGTTCGTCGAGAAGTGACAGCCAAAGTTTAGTCCTGTCACAAAATTTTTGTCGGCCAGGATCGTTATCTCTCCAATAATTGTTTGATAGCAAAAATAATCCATAATGTTTCCTTAATTATACGCTCGCCGACTGACTATTTCTGTTCCCACAGGCATTCCTAGTCAGTGATACAGTTGTTTTCCAGACTCCGGACAATCCGCAAAAATTATCAACATGGCTAATTCTCTTGTCCAAATTTTACTGCCAAAATACGGCGCGTTGTTTCTTGTGGCGAACACAATATCGTAATCGCTATACTCGTCAGCGGTTCCAAATACTCGAGATCCTTCCATTCAATCTCTATTTGCAGACAGCAGTTTACCATTCTTGTTTCAGCGATTCCATGATAAAATGACGGCAAATTAGAAGGTGATTGTTATGATGAATATTTCTGCTTTGCTCGATGCAAACATGATCGGGAAATTTATGTATCTTCCGTCGTTAATGAATATGGATGTTACTTTGTGCAACGAAGCCGTCATAATCAATTCCGGAATTTCTTCCGATATGTTTAATATTGTATGCGGAATTCGAAACAAGAATGCGCTACACTCCGCAGTGGAAAAATTTCGCAACGAAAAATTACCATTTGCCTGTTGGGTCTGTTTCGACAATGATTATCCAGAATGCAAAAAAGATCTCGAAGAAATTGGATTTATTTGCGACGAACATGAATTAGGTATGTTTGCGGAAATCGAAAAATTATCTCGTGAAAAAAAGTGTGACGAATTGCGAATTTCGCCAGTGGATGATTTGAAAAGATTGGACGATTTCATACAAATTTATCGCGAGCTCATTCCACATGATGCCGACGCTATAAAAATGTTTTACGAAAGAGCATCTGAGCATATTCTAAATCCAGAATCGTCGCTGAAACTTTTCGTCGGATATTTTCGCGATAAACCAGCAGCCACAGGCGCATTATTTATGAACGAAAGCACCGCCGGAGTTTGGGATGTGGTGACTCTTCCGCAATTTCGTCGCAGAGGAATCGGAACCGATATAACATGTCATGCGTTTTTCTATGCATTCGATAGTTTTGGACGCCACATCGGAGTTCTCTCTGCAAGCGAAGATGGAGAACCGGTTTATCGCAAAATCGGCTTCCAAAAACTGAAAGATTTTTTTGTGTTCAATATCGAAAATGTGGATCTGCGATGAACCTTTTCAAAACCTATCGAGATTCAATTTTTATCAAAGACAATAAATTCTCTCCGGACGAAACTAATCGGTTGATTATTGGAGAATTTTGCACCATGGCGAGCGGCGTAAAAATTGCCGACGGAACTCTATGAATGTCAGAAGAAATCATGAATAATTTTGCTAACTTTGAATTTAAAACTCCACTTGTGGAGGGGCTTATAAAATCGAGACCAAACAGATTTATCATGAACACTGAGGTAAACAATAATATCGAAAAATGTCACTGTCCCACAACCGGAAAAATCGGCAACATCGTTTTCAAAGACGTTCCCTGTTTGCTTTCAAAATCCGAAAATATTGGCAGAAAAACGCCATACACAGTTGAGGCTTTTCTGCGTGAATATGGGAAGAAAGATCAATGCAAATCATGGATCGGGATAAATCAAACGGCGGTCAATCGCTATGTGGAGCATTTTCTTAGGGCAGGATTGTTTAACGATGCCGGAGAACCTGTGCTCAGAGAGCAGACGCTGGGTTCGTCGCGGCTGGATTTTCGGGTCGGTCGCTGTTATATAGAGGTGAAGATGCCTCTGTTTTATCTTTTTTCCAAGACCGAGTCGCTAAACGGTCAAGCTCCAACGTCTTTGGATCGTTTTATTAGGCACGTCGGCGATCTGAGGAATAGTCTGAAAGATAACTGTCGCGCAATCCTGCTGACCTGTTTTATGTTTGATGCGCCGAGATTCGTCCCTCCGGCTCCGAGCGATCGCAATATTGATGCTGTAAACACGGTGAAACAATCACTGGCCAGAGGCGTTGAGATTTGGCAGCTTAATCTCGCTATTAATCAAAACGGAGTTGATTTTGTTCGCTGTTTCGATATCTCCTCCACTGTAATTGATTAGCTGAAAATTGAGTCAATAGTTTTTCCGAATGTAAATACCGGAACAATGAATGAGTTTTTAAAAATACTTTCGGAAAATTACCAAGGTCAAAGAATCGCAATTATTATGGACGGAGCCGGTTGGTACAGGTCAAAAAACCTGAAAATCCCTGAAAACATAGACATTTTCCTGTTGCCGCCCTGCTTGCCGGAGTTGAATCCGGTGGAAAGATTCTGGCGATATCTCAAACAGAATATGATGTAGTGTGTGGGAATGCGTCAGATTGGGAAGCATAGGCGGGCATCTCCTCCAAACCACGTGGTTTGTGGAGATGGCGCTTTCTTTGATCTTGTGCCACTATTCTTCTATAATACGAATCTTATCAAGTATGGCCTTAACAAGGATTTCAGCATTATCCAGACCATATTTTTTTTGACACAAATCACGAACAGCTTTCTCAAAAGTATCAACACTATCAAAAATAAATCTATTATTAAAAGCTGCACAAAATGCCTAATCATGGTTTCGCAGAAATCGGCATACTCCTGCTCCTTATATTTGGCCCTGCCATTGCTGTGATCGGCATCCCCGGAGAAAATGGGTGCCATGCTTGGTTACTAGCAATCACCGCTAGGAGCTCCGTTATCTGACTCAGGATCTGGGGAAGGGGAGGGGGCTGGGTAGAGGTCGTTTCCGAATTCTGCAGCTGTAGCTGCTCAAGATCTCCGTCATCCAGAGCCTGCACCGCGTAGTACTTCAAGACTGCGGCAACCAGGCCA
>JAITRK010000086.1 GCA_031288435.1 Holosporaceae bacterium | reverse complement strand
ATCTCTAAATTGGCTGACGCCTCCGCCGGACTAATTATGTAATAGGCAGGAAGAGAATATTTTGAGTGCGGCAACGATACGTCGACAATTTCGGCTCCTGCGCTGCGTAGGATATCTATTCCCTTTTCCCAGGCGCTTTCTACGGTCTGAGACATTCCTTCGAGGTGATATTCTTTCGGTATGCCCACTCTAATACCTTTTACGGATTTGCCCACAAATGATTCGAAATCCGGCGCCGGTTCCTGAGCGGATGTGGAATCTCGTGGGTCATGGCCAGAGATTACACGAAGAAATATCGCTGCGTCTCGTACTGTTTTCGTGATAGGTCCAGCTTGATCCAGAGACGACGCAAAGGCAACCATTCCATACCTGGAGCATCTGCCGTAGGTTGGTTTTAGTCCCACAATGCCGGAGAACGCCGCCGGTTGCCGAATGGAGCCGCCTGTATCGGAGCCCGTGGCCGCCAGGCATAGGTGTCCAGCAACTGCTGCCGCCGAGCCTCCGGAGGAGCCGCCTGGTACTAATTTTTTGTCGCCGCTACTCCATGGATTTATTACATTTCCGTAATAACTGGTGATATTAGCGGATCCCATGGCGAATTCGTCCATGTTTGTTTTTCCAAGGAAAACCGCCCCTGCCTCCAGTAGTTTCCGCGATACAGTCGATTCAAACGGCGGAATGAAATTGTGAAGCATCCTGGAGCCAGCAGTGGTTCTAATGCCTTCTGTGAGAAATAAATCCTTGATGGCCAAAGGTATTCCTTCCAGCTCGCCCAACTCGGATTTTGCGGTGATTTTTTGATCGGATCTTTTGGCTGATTCCATGGCTTGCTCGCCGCACACGGTAATAAAAGCGTTTAGATAGCTAAATCTTTCCATTCTGTCTAGAAAACATTGAGTAAGCTCCTGTGACGAAAACTTCCTGGCCAAAAGTCCAATTTTAGCCTCATGAATGGATAATGTATGCATAGGAACTCCTCAATTTTGCGACAATGATAATAGAGGAATTTTTGTAAGAATAAAAGAGATGGCGCTGCTGGTTGTAGCAGCGCTATAATTACTAAAGTGGCGTTAATGAATGAGGCGAATTGGGCCAACTGCAAAACTCTTGATACTCAACAACAAACTCTTTATTCGATGTGGTAGGATTGTTATTCGAGTTAAGTAGCTGCGATTGAACTTGGAAATTAGCATCAGGATTCAGTAATGACGGCAATATTACTGCATTATTTGGTGATAATTCTATCATATCCTCTTCATTAATATTATTACTATTGTCCTCCGATATCTCTATCGGTACCTGCGCTCCTCCGGTTGATGATGACGGCGATCCGCAGAGTACCGAAAACTGATAATCGGATAATATATTATCTTTGCCATTGCCTTTATCGGTATTAAAGAGCTGCGATGGTTGCGGAACAAGATGCTCCGGCGAGGTTGATATAGATAGTGACCGTGATAGTGAATGCAATGGCGAATGTGACGTGTGGCGCTTTGGTGATGTTGACGAATTACTCGAGCAATTACTGCTGCTATGAGTCTCGCTACGTTGTGTTACTATATTTCCCATTGGTGATATTGATTGGAACGATAGGCACAGAGTCATCGGCGATAGATCATTCGGCAGTTCAGACGAATTATTATCAGATGCGTCGTCTAAAGTCCTATTATATACTAGAACATTACTTGGCTTTGTAATTGCTTTATCGGACAATTTATCCGAATGATTGCTGCTGCATGGTGCAGGGGCGTTACAATCGGTAGGAGGCGCCAGGAAATTTAATGGACTGCCAATGTTAGGACTGTTTGTTTGGAGATAAGATGTTGGTCTTGGCAGTGGAGCGCTATCAATACTTAAGTGGTAATTTTTTCCACAAAGCCCCTCTATGTGCGGCTGCGACCACTCATCCGAATTTAATTGCATTAATTGTGGTTTAGAAAACTGCACAGATGAATTATCTTCCTGCGACGTTGAAACATTTTTTAAAGTTGATGGCTTATATTTTTTTTGACAACAATCATTTTGCTGTTCACGTACAGGCGGTTGTTTTGACGGCAAAAAACCTAGGTGATCCGTGGAGGAATCATCTTTTAATGTTGGTTTTAATATACTCGGAGGAAGAGGCGCAGCAGCAACCGACGAGTTAGAATTACTACGGAATATACACTGTAAAAGCGGTTTTTTATAATTATTCTGCGGATCTATAGTCATGCTGGATTTCTTATCAATATCGCTTTCAAAAAAATTTGAATTCTGCGATTTTTGACAACAAATTTTATGTTGTAGAATTGAAGACGATGGAGATGGCGAAGCAAAACAGTAATAGACATGCTCCATGCTGACAACAGTGTCGGCGACACATAAAAATCCAATAGTAGACACTGCGATTTTTCTCATTTTTATAATTCCCTTCATTTTGATTTTCTTCATTTTGGATAAACTACGACAAATTCTGGCGCATTATGTTACTAACTTGATTTCCTTGTCAAGCAATTTTTAATATGCTTTGCATGAATTCTTGTATGAATAATTATATTCAGTTGCTTTTGTGCAATATATCTGCCATGATTATAATTTTAAAGCCTTGATATTCCAGATACCAGTATAGCTATAAATGAACAGTGCATAATACAGAGCAGCGGTTGTTTTATTGATAAATTCGTATTATTTTAGGCTGTTGGTTTCAGTTGCTATGTTTTTGGTGGAGAAGCACGAATGAGAGCGAAGGTTACGAAAGGCGACATATTGCCGACGATTACGCGCACCGTAAGCGTGGCTGATAGAAAGTCTGTGGTTCCAATACTATCTCATGTGCTGCTGGAGTTCAACGAAACCGGATTGCGTATCAAGGCAACGGATTTGGATCATTCCATTATGGAAACCGTTAAGGCTGAAATAGATACGTTCGGTTGCGTCGCAGTTCCTGCGGTGACCCTAAACGATATAATCCGTAAATCTCCGGAAAATTCTATGCTGGAATTTTCGCTAATGGACAAAGGACATAAGCTGTCGGTGACGGCCGGTAAATCTAGATTCGAACTGTCCACGTTGGATCCTGCGGACTTCCCAGAAATACCAACGTTGAAAAACACCTGTAATTTTAGCGTAAAGTCATCGGAGCTGAGCAAATTAATCAGCCGTACGAAGTTTTCCATCTCTCCTGAGGAAAGCCGGCATAATCTAGGCGGAATTTATTTGCACAAGGAAGACTCCCGGCTAAAGGCCGCCTCCACCGACGGTCATCGTTTATCGGTGTCCTATATCGAAACAGACATAAAAGAGCACCTGCAGGGAGTTATCATTTCTCGCAAGGCGATTGCGGAGGTAAAAAAATTATTGGATTCCTTCACCGGAGACGTGACACTGACGTTTAGCGCTACCCAGGTGCAGTTTTCCATTGGAGATGTAATTTTTATATCGAAATTGGTGGAGGGGACTTTTCCCGATTACAAAAGAGTCATTCCGGAAATGTCGGCCGATTTTTTTGTGGTGAATAGAACGGCGTTTTCCGAAATAGTGGATCGTGTTGCGGTAATTTCTGACGATAAGGTGAGATCCATTAAGCTTGAGCTTAATAGAAACGTGCTCTACTTTTATTCGGTTAATAGTAAGGTCGGCAGCGGTAGGGACGAAATGGAAGTTACCTATGCTGGGCCCAACTGGAACGGCGGCTTTAACGCCGGTTATCTGCTGGACGTCGCCCAAACACTATCAGGCGAAACACTAAAAGTTTATGTGCGTGATTCTCTGGCGTCAATTCTGTTGCTGGACGAATCAGAACCCGAATCTCTGTTCGTAATAATGCCGATGAGAATTTAGTATTGTTCTCTGGTATAACAAAGCTTGCCGGTAAAAACTTCAGATCCTACCGCGTCCTGGCGCTGAATTTTAGTTCCAAATTCGTGGTGTTTTATGGAGAAAATGGCGCAGGCAAAACAAACCTACTGGAAGCCATATCGCTGTTTTCATCCGATAGAGGGCTGAGAAAAGCTCCGCTGAATAATTTAAATTTTATTGGCAGTCCGGCATTCTCCTGGCACCTGGAATTATTTTTTGAACAGAACGGCTATGGAACTCAATTATCTACCAGCGCTCCAAACGGCCGAAGACTCGCGCGCATAGATGGATCTGGCGTTCCAAGCTTGGCCAGATTCGAAGAACTGCTATGGATTCTCTGGTGTGTTCCAAGCATGGATACGCTATTTATCGGACCAATGTCTGACAGGAGAAGTTTCTTCGATCACCTGGTGAGCGCATACGACAAGAGACACAAACGAAATCTGCGACAGTTGGCGGAACTACAAAGAGAGCGCCTCCACGTGATTTTCCACAGAAAAGACGAAAATTGGCTTCGGGTTCTGGAGGAAAAAATCGCCGATGGAACCCTGGCCGTCACAAAATCCCGCAGAGAATTTATGGAGTTGCTACTGGGCACGTTTGCCGCGTATCCCTCTGATTTTCTCAGGCCGATTGTGGGTATTTCCGGAGAAATCGAGCAGATATACGATGCATACAGCGAAG
>JAITRK010000060.1 GCA_031288435.1 Holosporaceae bacterium | reverse complement strand
ATCAGCGGTGGCCTGGGAAGCGGAATTATTATGGTATTTCCACAGAAACTAGCGTATTTTTCTCGCAGAAAAAAATCGCCGCTGATAACATATTTCCAGGTCTGTCGCAGCACGGACTTTTGTATCACCGTTTCCAAAGCTTCCCTGGTTGATCTAATCAAACTTGTCAGACAACTGTCGTCGAAATCGTGATCTACTCTCAGATAATTTTTTCCTTCTTCCAGCGAGACCATTTCTTTTTCCGGCGGTTTTAGTAGGTAGAGATTCATTTTCATTTCCTTTCATTTTTTATGGCACAATCTAGCAGGCGCCAAACGGTCGGCGCCGTTTTATTCAAGAAAAAAATCTTGCCACGCTAGTGCTCAGAAAATTTGAGAAGTTTTATGGCGTCAAAGTCCACAACGGCTCCTCCTGTGCGTTTACTGGCATAAAATTCCACAAATGGCTTAGAGGTGTATGGATCCCTCAATATTTTTAGCTCCTGACGATCGACTATTTGGTATCCGCAGGAAAAATCACCGAACGCCACCGAAACAGACCCCGCCTCCAACTTTGGCATATCGTCATCTATCACAACCGGATATCCAAGCAGCGTTGACGGAGTGGATGCGGACAGCGCCGATTGCCACAGGCATACGCCGTCGGAATTTTTTAACTTCCGAATTTCGCCAAAGGCCGATCTAGACATAAGCCATTTGGCGTTTTTTATGTAAATCGGCTGAAGCGAAGCAATGACATCCACCAGAATGTCCATGGCGCTGGTACAATCGACAAATTTGCCGTTGGCTCCGGTACAAAAATGTTGCAGCTTACCAAACTCACGAACGGCTGACTCCTCGGATTCGTATTTTAGGAATCCTTTTGGTTTATCTGTTCCGTCTCCATTTACAAAGGCTGCATTTTCCAACGCCGCAATTTTTTCGGCTATGCGATTGATTAGCCATTTCTCGACGTTTATCTCAGAATCGTCCAGCAATCGTTGACTGGCCTTTGGCTTTGCGTAGATTTCATGAACCTGAATCTTCATCTTGTTTATTTCCGGAGATGTGGTTTCGCCCCTTTGGTCGCTATTGGCAGCAACCCAACCGGCCTCCGGTATTTTTGAGTTCGCCAATATATCGATGGAATTGGTGGATATTGTGATAATTTTCGCTATCGATCGCATGGGCGAAAGATATTTTAATCTATCCTTTATCTGCATTACTATCGGAGCCGGAACGAGATAGCCGCCTTCTTTCCCGACCTTTTCATTCAGAGATTTTTTCAGGAACGCGTCCGAGCCGGTTCTTATAAAATCAGAAAAATCCGACTTTTGATATGCGTCGCCATCCAAATTTTTGGACAACGGTAGCGACGAACCGTTTTCTTTTTTCATTATTTTTGCCTTTATTTCGTTTAGCTCCATGGCGTTATTTTTTATAAAACATTCTATATTGTTATTTAATTCATTGATTGTTTCTTGGAAATCTATGTTCATTTCACATTGTCCCTTTCATAAAGTTATTTAATTTGCGAGAAATATTTTTCAGCGCCGTAACGCAGGCGGCATTCTGAAGATCAACTGCCTTTACGTGATCGACCACGGCTTCTGCGCAGGCGGGAAACGTCACTATGGATATTTCTACCAGATCCACGTCTGTTAGATAATGGACGCCACCGTTGTAATAGCCGTCCCCTACCCTGTATCCTATGGAAAATCCGTCCACCGCCTTATTTTTTAGCAGCAAATACACCTCCTTTGCCTTTGGGATTTCGAATAGCAGGCGTCCCGTCGCCAGCAAACCATAATCGTCCTCACGCAGATCGGTTATTATTCCGATGGGGAAATTCACATCGTGTTGCCACAATAGTTTGGGCTTTTTCCCATTTTTGAATTTATTTATGGAGTTTTCAAACGCTCCCTTTTGGACACTGTCGTTGCAGCCATCCACAAGATCGAATACGCTGGCGTATCCGGAAATCTCTCCGGTTTCGCTCAGAGACTTTAGCTGTAGTTTTTGAGTTAGAAATTTCATGCTATTTTCCTATTTATTGTTTGGCGCGCCATTGTCCGGCAGCGGAGGAAAGCCCAGTATTTCTCTTTTTTCGTTGGCCGTAAGGAAATCCGCATTTGATATTTTTTGCCATAGTATTTCCCTTCGAGACGTCAGCGCGTGCACCGCGTCTAGATCGAAAGTGATTTCCACTGCCTTGCCGAATTTACGAGATAACCATGTACTAAATTCCTGGCGAATAAGTTCTCCCAACGGCAAAATAGTATCCTCCCACAGTTGAAGGCGAGCCTCCCGATAGCCGGAAAATGTCGTGCTTTCATGCATTCCCAACATGGACGGCGGAATGCCAAATGCCATGGCTATTTCCCTGGATGTTATTGTTTTTCCAACGTCAAAATCCAAATCTTTAGGAGATAATCCCATTTCTTTCCACTCGAAGCTCCCCTCCAGCACCATTATTTTTCCGGCGTTCTTGGAGCCAACGTAGGAGCTTTGCAGGTCAGCCCTTAGCTGCCCCCGCTGTTCCTCGGTAAGTCCCTCGTCGCCATTTTTTACCATCAGGCATCCGGAAGGCCGCCCTCCGTTCTGAAGAATTGCCAAATTATGATCCGATATGGCGTTGTGCTGATCCACCGCCATCGCCGCAACCTGAAGCGGACTAAGTCCATACCAGTCGTTTAGCGGATTAAAAAATTTTATGTGCAGAATATTTTCCACAGGAATATTAAACTTTTTCAAATCCACCTCGTAGATATAGGACTCCACGGACGTTCCGGATGTTCCTGGCGAAATACTAACCCTATCGGTTCTCAGGCAATGTATTTCGCCGTTTTCACCATGGTGGATGAAGACGTTTCCGGAAATTAGCAGATAATTAACCAGCATTTCCAAAAATGCTCCTCGAGATTGCGCATCGTTTGGTCTCTGCAGCAGTTTCGTCAACACCAGGTTTTCTGTTTTATCGTCGACATTTTTTACGGTCATGGGAATGGATGCGATTCCCCGCGATATCAGGTTAATTGCCCGAAAAACCACGGCGTTTTTCTGGAACCCCTCTTCGGAAATTGCGTCATATCGGCGTGGAGTCCATTGCGGATGATTTATGCATTGGTAGGAAAAGAAACTACCACCCGCTATTCTGCCTTCCTTTTTTCCGTCGTCGCCGCTAAAATGCCTTAACAAGTTGCGCATTTTTGCCTCCTTTCGTCATCTATAAATTGCCGTTCATCGAATATAATAATGATCACACGCTTTCTGGAATCGCGCCAGCACTTTTTTAAAAGTTATTATATTTCAATGCACTAACCGCTTTTTTTTTTAATTTCTTCTGGGAGAAATTTCAGGCCGCTCGGCTGCGATCATTCATACGGACATATTTTTGGATCTTGAGAAACGCTGCGTTATCTATTTGCCTTATTCTTTCGGCAGAAACATTCATTTCCTCGGCAATTTTTTGCAACGTTTTGGTGGGACTTCGAAGTCTATGCGAGCACACCACTTCATATTCTCTTTTGGACAAAGTATTCAGGGCATCGTGCAGAATTTTCTTCCGATATTCATATTCCTGCTTTTCGATGGCCAATGTCTCAGGCGACGCTTTTTGGTCGGCAATAAAATCCTGGAAAGACGACTCTCCATCTTCTCCCATCGCCATGTTGGCGGAAAAATCTTTATTGACGAATCTTTGCTCTGATATCATCACCTCCTCAGGGCGCACTTCCAATTTTTTCGCCACAATTTCTGCGTCCTCCGAGGAAAGTGAATTTAGGCCAAGGAGATTTTTGATTTTTCTGAGACTAAAAAAAAGTTTTCGATTGTTTTTACTGGCTCCGAGTTTAACTATTGACCAGGAGTTGTATATAAAATCCTGCATCTTTGATTTGATCCACCAGGCAGCGTAGGTTGAGAACCTATAGCCGATACTCGGATCGTAGTGCTGCAGCGCGCACATGATGCCGACGTTACCTTCTGATATCAAATCCACCTTGGACAGCCCATAGCCGGAATATCCATTGGCTATTTTCACCACAAGCCGTAGATGACTTTTTACTATTCTGTCCAGCGCCCTGCGGTCTCCCTTTTCCTTCCAGCTAGTTGCCAACTGAAATTCTTCATCGCCGTCCAAAAGCGGAAATTTTTTTATTTCCGCAATGTAAGCCGACAGCGCTTCTTCATTGTACAAACTATCAAATTTTTTACTCATAAAATCACGCCTAGCTAGATAATTTTTCAAACTCGTCGTCGGAAATTCTTACATTTGTCCTAATATTGCTAAAAACAATCTTGACGGAACTGTTATTTCTACCATCGATAATTTCCCATCCCAACAGCGTCAAAGGGGACTTTTTAAATGTAAAAAAAACCATTCCATCCGTTTCTGTATTTTTGTTTCTTGGAGAAACCAGTGCACTTATGACGTCTCCGTCTTCGAAAATAAACTTCACCTCTACGTTGGTCTTCAGAGATATTTTTGGATCCAGAAGAAACGACAACGGAGATGAGTGGGCCGGAATGACGTTTTTCTCCTTCAATTCCCTGTTGTACTGCGTAATTTTGGAATCCTTTATCACA
The DNA here is from genome assembly GCA_031288435.1 of Holosporaceae bacterium. Next base: position 4,717 of record JAITRK010000060.1, on the reverse strand, counting down.
AAAACATTCTCCGCAGGCGGTTGGTAGTATAATTTTACTCTATTCGGTCTTTTCACCAGGAAATATCCTTTACTTTCTTCCCCTTTTCGATCAATCTGAGTAAAATCTGCCGAAAATGTTTTTAGTGTGTTAAAATAGCCTTCCAATTGAAGCAAATAGGCCTCTATCCTATCTTCTTCGACGACGACAACCGGCTCTGCAGCAGAATAAGCAGAGCAGAAGGACAAAAAAAACAGACAGTATGTCAGTCTAAACAGCATCATCTTCCTAATATTTCCCTCTTTCCCACATGGTTTGCCGCGGAAACTATGCCCATTGTTTCCATCATATCCACTATGCGAGCCGCTCTGTTATATCCTATCTTCAGATGTCGCTGTATGAAGCTGGTGGACACCTTCCCCTCCCGCAAAATCAATGTAACAGCCTCCTTATACATCGGATCGCCGTCGGCGCCATCGCACATACCATCTTCGTCTTTGCGAACCTCATCTTCTTCATCCAGAATTGTTTCGATGTAACGAGGTTCCTCCTGCTCTTTGAGGTAGGTAGCCACTTTTTCAACTTCGCTGTCGCTCACAAATGGACAGTGTATGCGAATTGTACGTCCACCGGAGGCCATATAGAGCATATCCCCCTGCCCCAGCAATTGTTCCGCGCCCTGTTCGCCGAGAATCGTGCGACTATCTATTTTAGAGCTTACCTGGAAACTAATTCGCGTCGGGAAATTGGCTTTGATGGTACCCGTTATAACGTCCACAGAAGGCCGCTGGGTAGCCATTATTAAATGAATCCCTGCGGCGCGAGCCATCTGAGCCAACCGCTGGACAGCTAGCTCTATGTCCTTTCCGGCAACCAACATCAGGTCAGCCATTTCGTCCACGATGACCACTATATACGGCAGTCTTTCCAGATCCATTGACTGATTTTCGTAGACCGGCGCTCCTGTTTCCGGATCAAATCCAGTATGCACTCGACGGCTTATCTCCTCTCCCGTACTTTTCATGGATGCAAGCTTTGAATTGTAGCCTTCTATATTTCTTACTCCCAACTTCGACATAGCCTTATAGCGAGATTCCATTTCCTTCACAGCCCACTTCAACGCCACCACTGCTTTTTTAGGATCAGTAACCACCGGAGTCAATAGGTGCGGTATATCGTCGTAGACAGACAGCTCCAGCATTTTCGGATCCACCATTATGAATCTACATTCGCTCGGCGGAAGTTTATACAGCAGCGATAGTATCATGGCGTTTATGCCAACGGATTTTCCGGAACCGGTGGTGCCAGCTATCAGTAGATGCGGCATTTTCGCGAGGTCAGCCACCACAGCCTCACCTGATATATCCTTTCCCAGCGATATCGGCAGAACGCTGGCGGATTTTTTATACACGCTGGATTCTAGGATTTCTCGCAAAAACACCGTCTGGCGTTTGGAGTTTGGTAGTTCTATTCCAAGCGCGTTTCTCCCTGGAATAACTGCGACTCGAGCAGATACTGCGCTCATGTAGCGCGCGATGTCGCTGGACAGACCTATCACACGGGAAGATTTTATGCCGGCTGCTGGTTTTAGCTCGTAGAGCGTAACAACCGGTCCGGAATTCGCTCCGATAATTTCTCCTTTTATACCGAAATCGGTCAGTACGGCCATCAGATTCTCCGAGCTTTCCCTTATTTCAGCTTCGGTTAGTTTTTCCCCTGACGTTTTCGCTTCCTTCAGCAGCGATGGCGACGGCATGGCGAATTTTGTCGACGCGCCGCCGGTAGGTAGTGCGCGACTCGTATTGCTGCGGCTCGCAACAACATTGTTATCTTCCTCGACCGACTCGTCTTCACGTGTGCAATTATCGCCAACAATGACCCGTTTTATTTCCTCCAATCGGCCATGCAGCTTTTCGGAACCGAGTTTTTTGCACAAATTCGTAATTTGGTTCAGCAGCGCAAGAAAATTCAGCCAGCTGAAATGCAATGCATGGGAAAAAGTTATCAAAAATACCAGCAAAAATATAATTTTACAGACCTGCGGAGCATACTCCAGCGGCAGCAGGCGCTCGTAGTTGTCTATTAAAGTGGAAATTGTGGTGAAAATCCAATGGCCCACAAACCCTGCCTCTCCTCTAGGCCCGCAATAAATGGCCAAAGTCACCGAGGCGGAAATACAGGCCGCCAGGCATGATATTATTCTTCCAAAGGAGACCTCATGGTATCTTATCATCTGATAGCCAAACGAAAGCAGCATCGCCGAAAACACGTAGGAGACTTTCCCAAGCAGTTGGATCATCACATCGGCATAATAGCTACCGGCCAACGACAGCACATTCGACGGAATTCCGTCTATTGCAGTGTTCAGAGATGGATCTTCTGGGCAGTAGGAAACCAGCGCAACAACAGTAGCCAGCGCCGCGAAAAACACGCAAACTCCAAAGAACTCCACAAAATACAGATACAAATCGAAAATAAAATCCAAAAACGCTTCGGTGTAAGTTCTATTTTTGCTCATATTTTAGCCAATACTCCTCCTTTATAAGACATTTAATCTTACATCGCATATCAAATTATTATACGGAACGCTTTGCAATTCAGTTTCGAATATGACCTTTTGATTCGGGAGAAGTTTATTGTACATCAAATCGTGCGTCCATACTTTCTGATATGAAGTCGTAGATTTTTTTCCATCGGATTCATCGCTTCTCAGAGAAATTGTTATGCTCGGCAGTACCTGAACGTCACCGGAAACATTCGTTAACTCCCCTTTCAGGCCCATGTACAATTTATCGCTTTTCTGCATGAAAAAATTCGAAATGTTTTGTATAGAAAACACTTTTTTTACATCCTGGCGATTTGTGCCGATTAAATCGTAAAAGCAGACCACTGGCGGCCAAATCTGCAAAATTACATTCTTTGTAAAAAACAGCGAAAACAGCGATACAAATACAGTGAACCAGAAAAAAGTCCACTTTATTACGTGGCGCACATGAGATTTCCTGTCCACCGCTTCGTCTGTTGCTATCTGTTGCCAGGTAGTTGAGCATATGGCGCAGCGCACCATTTTACCATTGCCGATGGCCTCATTTTGCACAAAATACTTACTATGACATCCGGGACATGTAACTATCATGATCCATCTTCTTTTTTCAAAACGCCTCGATATTAACATAAAAATTGCGATTTGATTATAAAGAATATCTTGAGTTCGTACTTGATGATATGTATAATATCGTATTCTTATCAAACGAATGGTATGGTCATATGGCTCGCATAACTGTTGAAGATTGTGAAGAAATTGTTCAGAATAGATTCGACCTAGCGATTCTTGCGGCGCAACGGGCGCGGCAGATTTTTGCCGGTGCAAAGATTACTGTGGAAAATAAAGACGAGAAAAGACCTATCATCGCACTGCGAGAAATAGCCGAGCAAACCGTTCCGGTGGATAAATTAAGAGAAAAGGTTATAGAAAAGTTTCGAACATTTGTGGTAGACAGCGCGAACGAGGACGGTATCGAAGAATTAATGGAAGAAGATTCTTATAATCCATATATTGGTCTGGAAAATAAAACTCCTGAATGATCGATGCCGTGCACGTCGCGATGGGTAATTTGCCACTCCTCTATTGTTAGTCGTTTTCTGGTTCGTCGTACTTGACATTGTCATGATTGATCACCGGATGAAAACGCGTCTGGGTATTTACATTAGAAAAATTTCTTCTGTCGCCTCCAAGATTTTTCATAAAATTTACGAATGAGTTAAATGTACTTCGATTATTTTTTTCGTCAATAATTGATACGGCGGACGAAGTTAGATCGTCGATGTATTTCTTAGATGTTCCATCCATTATCATAAGCTTCTTATGCAGTTTTGGATTAATTCTGAAATAATCCAGCAGTTCTAAATCGCTTTCAGATTTTTTGTCCATAATGTAATGAATATATCTGGAAGTACCCTCTATGGAAATCGTTGGATAGCGTTGAGCCCAATACAATTTACCACGATGAGAAGAATATTCGTTCTCGTCGTTGTAGTCATGTTCTCCTGTTCCCAGCGACAGCATTATTATCTTGCTATGAGGAAATTCGGCTCTTGCTTCCTGATAGGCAAGAAGAGATGGATTGTTGACGTAGACACCGCCGTCAATACATTCGTGTCTATTCTTATCCAATCCTGTAAAAATATATGGATCGTAGAAGCTTGGCGCCGCAGTTGTCGACATTAGTGTATCTACTAAACCAAAACTACGCGCCGCATTGTAATTTTGGTAGAATGTTACCTTTCTATTTTGTAGCGAATAGAACGGAAACAGCAATCGGCATCCAAGATTGGAAAAATCAAAGTCTTGTTCCAAATTATCTTCTTGAGCTTGACTAAGGAAATTTTGTATAGCGCGTTTTTTGGGAGCTGTCTTATACAGCGGCCCAAAAAATCCTCGGGTAGTTTGACTCCAATTTAGTGGATTCCAATAGCTCCAATTTCTAGTAAAAATCTGCTGCGCAATGCTTTGAAAATCGCCGATAAAATCGTCTGTTTTCCCAGTGGCAAACGCCACGCCAACCAACGCTCCCACCGATGTTCCGGCAATCATATCCGGACTAAAATTTGGCAACTGACGGCATATTTCTCTCAGGAGAATTGCTGGCATTAGGCCTCGCGTTCCGCCTCCGTCAATTGATAATACGATTTTTGAATCATGCGGCATAAACGGCGGCAGGTAAGATGAAGAATATGA
>JAITRK010000004.1 GCA_031288435.1 Holosporaceae bacterium | reverse complement strand
ATAGATTCTTTCCAGGGAAACCGCCAGGTATTCTACCTTACTCTTAGCAACTTTAATACCCGAGGCTACGTCATCGTCGACTGCATTGGAAGCTAACTCTGCAATGGAATTATTTGCTTCGGTTATGGAGTTTGTTAGACCCTTTTGGCTTCCGATTAGTTTCTTTTTATCTTCGTTTAGTTGACAAAGCGCATCGAGTTCCTTTTTTATGTCCTTGCAGTGAATTACTGCATTACTTTTGCTGGAGATATATTGTGAGATAACATACAGGCAAAAATTTATCATCATGAAATAGGCTTTTTGCGATTCAAGCGACTCCAGTCCATGGTTAAGTTGTTTTTGAGCTGCGATGTGGTCTTTTTCCCCAACCTTTTTACCTGCTTTTTTTAGGCTATTCAGTCCTTCATAGGTAAGAGACATTGCTTTACTACCGCTGTCTGAGAATTCAGACAACAGTTTTACAAGGAAACTGACAAGTTGCGCAATCGCAACGTCTGTAGCATTTTCTGAATATGACTTCGTATCTATAGAATATTTTAATATTGAAGCTCCACAGCTGCTAGCCTTGGATTTAATATCACTTAGAACATCTGCTGAGCTTTTGATCGTTTTTAGATGCGGTTCCAGATCTTTACTGCTAAATCCAAGCACTGCTTCGCTTACAGTTTCTTCTGATTCATCGGAAGAAGACGCGAAGGCATTATTCCCAATTACTGCCGTAATGACCATTGACACGAAATAGATTGCTACTTTTTTCATCCTACTCTCCAATTTATCTCATTTGATTTTGATATGGTAATACACAAACATTAATTTTCTATTAACATTAGTGTAGAAGTAATAAATTGCATTTTTTTTTCCCCAGCGTATAGAATGCAAAATAAAGTCTTGGGAAATCCGTTTAGAACGCTATTGCGCCGCGTTCCTAAAAGATGTATAAGATAGGCCGTAGCAAGTGGAGTGTTTACATAGGTATGTTTCTTTACGAGGTTATCTTTATAGGTCGTCAGGATCTTTCCCAGCGCCAGATGGAAGCTCTTGGAGTGAGTCTTGGGCTGTTTGTTACCCAGAATAACGGCGAGGTTGTACGCAGCGAAAATTGCGGGCTCCGGAATCTTGCCTACGCCATAAAAAAGAACCGCAAAGGACACTATTATGTGATTCAAATAAAAGTCGAAACCGCCGTAGTTGCCGAATTAAATAGAATAATGAGAATAAATGAAGATATTATACGTCATCTTATTGTGAAAGTTGATAAATTCGACAATAGAGACGTTTTGATATCGCAGGCCAAAACATTTGGAGACGATTTTGCTTTTTCCGGAGACGCCGGTTATCGTTCTGCGCGTCCGAAATCTGAAAATGACGATTTCCCAGCAGGTGATTTGGTAGAAGAAAAAGAAGAAAAAGGTATTATGGGTTAATTCATGAACGACTATAATAAGCAAAAAAACAAACAAAAAGAAAAAAACTCCTCCTGGAAGAGACAGAGTTACAAAAGGAAAGCCTGTCCGTTTGAAAGCGGAGTGCTCAAGATAGATTATAAGGATCCGCGACCGCTGCAGAAATTTATTTCCGAAAGGGGAAAGATTATCCCATGCCGTATTTCCGCAGTCTCAGCCAGGAAGCAGCGAGCCATGGCTCTGGCAATAAAACGAGCGAGATATCTTGCGCTCTTACCATATGTCGCAGATTGATAGAAGATTTAACCTGGAGCATAGGCAAATAATTTTAGCGCTTGCATTCGCGTTGGGCGGCGCGTTTCCCTGCGTAGTAAATTTCGACATTTTGTTGCTGTTGTTTCCGCTTCTGCCAAATGTTTTAATATTTCTTTCGTTTCTATGCCATGGGAAAAAGAGCGGAATAATTTCATCCATTACCCTCGTCGCCGTTGTTGCCGCTTTCGGTAGAAATGGGATGCTGAGCAATGTGTTCTATTTCAGTTTATTGCCCTCTTTCGTCGTTGGCTATTCTCTGATGAGGAATGTTGAAGCAAATGGCAAAATATGGTGGTACCCGGAATCCCATGCTTTTCGAAATTTGTTTTTAGTTGCAATTATATCTGTTTTGCTGCTGTCACTGACCATTTACTCGGAAGATTTTCTGATGAAGCAAGCAGAAAAATTAGCAAAAATCATTTTTCCTGAGCAATTGATTGTCGCCAAACAGTTTTCCGAACTATACATTAAATGCTTTGTCGGCATGAGCGTTTTGTCAAGTACGCTTGGGACTATTTTCGATTTTTTGATTGCCAATAGCATCAGCCGTCGACAGAAAATGAACATTCGACCAGAGATCGATCTGTCGAATTTATCTATTCCTCCGCAAATTGCAGCGTTTCCGCTGGTACTTTTTGTTGCTGCATCAATTCCGTCGTCTATTTCGTACCTATGTTACGGATTGGCCATTGCCGGATTGGTTGCGCCGCTGGTCGCTGGATTTTCTATTGTTCATTTCTATGCAGATTACCAAAACAACAAAATAATATTGTATGCGTTCTACGGGCTACTTTTCTTATTGTTTCCTCTAATGATTTTGCTTGTAACATCGCTTGGATTTGCGGATAGTTTCTATGCCATTCGTCCGGTTGATGCTAGGAAAGTGAAATCGTAGGTTTGGTTTGGACCTATGGCGAAGCTTAAATCATATGTGTATTGGATATTTCTTACTCTTACGTCTCCGCTAATAATAGTAGATGCGCATACCGCACAGTTCGCCAGCCTGAAAACGTCGAAGGTAAATCTGCGGGTTGGCCCAGGAAAGGAATATCCAATATGTTGGGTTATCGGATGGCCAAATGTACCAATCGCTCTGACCGCAGAGTTCAAACTATGGCGCAAAGTAAAATTACACGACGGTACTGAGGGATGGGTACATCAAAACATAATTTCCAACAGAAACACTGTCATAGTAGTTTCCGATTACGCTATTCTGTATAGATTCTCATCAAAAACACACCCCATTTATAAAGTTGAAAAAAACGTTGTCGCAAGAGTCCTGAAAAAAGAAGAAAAATGGATCAAGGTAGAAATTAACGGCATAAAAGGATGGTTGGAGCGCCAATGCGTCTGGGGTATAGACGAATCCTAGATAATGCTTCTGGTAATCGATATGCCAATGGCAAATCTGCTTGGCTTTGCGTCGTAACTCCAGTCATTGTTGCCACTGGTATGACTCTTGTTATCATCTTTTGAAGTTATAGACATTCGTAGATCGCACCTGACGTCCCAGTCTTGATTTAATTTATGCTCAATGCCACAGCCGAATGTTGGATAGAAAGAGCCAAACGACTTTTCCTTTTCTATGTAGCGCGCCGATCCACGTATATTTCTGTTGGTGGAATACTCTCTAAAAACCGTTCTACCTATAACTCGTGCGAACCCAACTGTGAAATAGGCTAGATTTCCAGACTCTGGGAACAAGTATCCCAGTCTCACGTCCATATCCAGCCCAAGTATGGAGCTATGCTTTAGCCCTATGGACTCGTTATCCGCATATTTCGTATTGCTGGACAAGCGCTTGAATATGGAAAACTCAATTCCAGTATAATATGACTTATAGAAAGCCGAGCCGAATCCAAAAATAAAGGAAAGATCGTATTGGGTAGCTGAATTTTTAAAATTAATTTTGTTGCTGTTATTTTTTGTGGCGTTTAATTTGTGAGTAATTCTGGACAATGCAAGTCCTACGCCAAAATACGCTCCACCCACAGTTCTATATGGTTCCGAAAGCTCCAGAAAATCATCTGTAGTTGTCGGAATCTCCGCAGCGATATTATTTTTCTCGGATTTTTTAGGCGAAACGTTATTATGCTCATCAGCAAACGCGCAAGCCGCCAAACCAGAAAGCGCTACCAAAAGAAAAACATTCTTCATAGAATAAACTTTTAAAACAAAAAAACAAACATACAACAACACAAAACAACGGCGCCAAGGCTCTGACAACGAAACCGGACGCCGCAACAACCAAAGAACACTAAAATGTGCCCCGAACTAATCTGCACGTATGTACAACCTAGAGGTTCACACAATCTTTAAGATTTTTGCCAGGCTTAAACCTAACGGATTTCCGTGGAAGAATATTCATCTTGGCGCCGGTCCTGAAGTTCCTGCCAATTCTACCAGCAGTCGTCTTTACCGAAAAACTTCCGAATCCAACCAGAGTCACATCCTTTCCGTCTTTTAAAGCCTCTCCCATTACGCTAACGAACGAATTTACAGCTCTCTCGCAATCCGACTTCGTAAGCCCACTATCGCAGGAAAGAGCATCTACCAGCTCAGATTTGTTCATAACAATCTCCATATCTTCACTTTCCGGAGTTTGAACGTTTTAAAGACAAAAATCAATAGATAACTTTTACTTTGGAATGATTTTTGTAATAAAAAACGACAATTGATGCCATTTTTTCAAAAAAAGTTTATTCCCATTGCTTTTTTTACTTCATATAGTGTCGTTTCCGCAACACTTTTAGCCCTGCTGGTACCTTCCATACATATTTCTAGCAGATCTTTTTTGGCCAATTGGTTCCTTTTTTCCCG
>JAITRK010000007.1 GCA_031288435.1 Holosporaceae bacterium | reverse complement strand
AAAATTCGCGTCATCGATGAGAAAATCACTGCCGCCGAAGCTAAAAAAGCCGAAATATCAGCGCAGTTACAGCATATACCTGACGCAAAAGAGAGCGCGGCCATTGTTATTGACTCGCTAATCGGCGGTTTAAAGGCGGTGAGGGACGGCTTGGCTTACGTCGTGCAAAATCCCATGGAAGCCGCTCACAGAGCGTATGCCGTAACAAAATCAATCGGCGGGAAAGTCGTCGATAAGACGACTGAAATCGTAAGTTTTGCCTGGAATCAGCCGCAGGAAGCGCTAGATCTCGCGACGGCAAAGCTCTCGCAGATGTATCAGGCCGCAAAAGCCGACATGTCGGGAACGGCTCTGGATTTAGCGGAATATGCGCCTTTGGGAATCGGAGCCACTGTAGAAGGCGGACGTGATATGTACGGCGTTTATGTTTCAGGTGATCAGGAATTGCGTCCTGTCGTCGATAAATGGCGCAACTTCGGACTTGCGGCGGCTATCTGCGGCAAAAACGGCAAAAAAATCGCCAGAGAAATATTGGAAGTTACCAACGATGTTGAAAAGCTTGAGAGAAAAGTACATACTGCAAGCAATAGAATCGGAAGAACAGGAAAACAAGCTCGTTTAAGAGAGATAATGACGGATGACAAGGTTAGCTCTGCCTGGAGAGGATGGCTAAAACAAGATGCTAATGCTGTGAAATCAGGAAAGAGGTCTACGTTACGCGTTCCAAAAGGGACAAATTTGGCGCATAGAAGAGGATTCGAGGCGGCTAAAGGCTATGGATATGAGCATTCCAATCTACAGTGGAAAAGCAATCATGATGCTCAACACAGATATGATAATATGGGACGTCTCAATAAGGATAAAGGGAAAAAATGAAATATCGTCTCTCCAATAAAGAAATACAGTCAGTATTAAATTCCGATATTGATTCTAGAGTTCGTTATTTTGTCCATAAAGTAGCAGACTGGAAAAAGATGTGGCTCATGGGTAATAAAAATAGTTTTTTTACCGATAAAAATTCTAACGACGAGGAAGTATTAGTCATTTGGCCGTTTAGAGAATATGCAGAAATTTCGCTAAAAGATCGTCTACATTTTCAGGAACAACTTATAGAGATGGATATTCATTTTTTCTTGGAAAATTTCATAGAGTATCTTCTGAAAAAAAATGTCAAAATTTTTATGTTCCCGGGAGAAGAGATGGATGGAGCCATTATGACAGCTGAATCATTTAAGAATATGATGGAGGAAGAATTAGATAGAATGGAGTAACAATTTATATGCTTTAATCGTCCATTGACGGTTGAAAAATGAAAAACCGATTTGTTGTATTTGCCGGCAGATTCATTCTAGGCGCAGAAAAAGCGTGTCTTACGGACATTCAAATCAGGGTGAAACTGTGATGGACGCAATCATTCGCGACTTCTCGCCAAAGCCCAAATGCTAGGAAATCAACTGCCACAAGAACCGAAACTTACGCTGACGCAATTCTACAAGGAACACAGAATCTCTAAAGATACATGCGCGCCCTGGTTTCACTAAATTACCTTGGCCAGAAGATAAAATTGGCTGTCATGGACGTGGCTCAGCCCAAAACTTTGGTACTGAAAGATCTGCTAAGGAAGCCGTTTCTTCGGTTTGGGGGAGCAGGAAAGGATGTGATTTTGACAAAATTTTTATATAATTAACCAAATATTAAAAATTAACCATTATTATGGTGGAAGGGTGGAAATTCGTCATCGTATCATGTATACTCATAGTAGGTATACTGATGGAGGTTATTATGAAAAAAGTGTTATGTACAGCGGTTGCTGTAATAGGAGTGTGTGGAGTTAGCGAAGGAATGGAAGGTAATCTAGAAGCAAATAGAGAAATAAAAATGCGTTTTGATTTGAGAACACGAGCTCTTGACGTGGGGACTTCAAATGGGGCAGGTCAGGCTCAGGTACATATGGCAAAAGTAGCAGACGAACAGTTTGTAGCTTCAATGCCAGTTAAGACCTTGTTTTCCATATTTACTCATGATCCATTAACAGAAGCACGAGTGTTGAGTTTGCTAGCATCTCTAAATACGGCCAGGTTTGGTATTAATCCAACTATTGATTTTGTTCTTCGGGATGATTCTATTGATTGTTTTAATGAACTATTCGCTGAACTGGCGGATTCAGTGTATGAAATATTGCCATTTTGCTCAGTTACACATGTGGCAAGTATGATTAAGCATCTTAAAATATGCTCTGGAACATGCGCACAAACCGCATATACGGCAATTTCAACATTTTCGGAAAGCAAAGGTGATGAAATTTCAAAAGTAGAGTCATACTTTAGTAATGTTTCTGAAAAATTGGATATTCTTATCAGCATGATTAGTAGAAAAAAATGAGAGGGAGATATACGATGTTATTTAAAAAATTATTCGTTTTTTTGTTGAGCTTGTGTTTTTGTGAGAAACTAGTCTCAATGGATGTTGCTGCCGTTGCGCTTCTTGAAGATTTAAAGAAGGTTAAGGCACATGAAGTTGGCTTGAAATTAGGACAATTGATAGAAGAAAAGAATGATACTTTATGTAAATTGGATGCGCAGGCCGCCACTCTTTCAAAGCATTTGAGACTTGAGTTGCATTTTGGTAACCACCCGTCTATCTTTAGGTCTATTGATGGTATTCTTGAGAAAGCATCTGGTATTGCAAAAGTGAATCCATCTCTGTTTAATGTGGTCGAAGCCTCTATAGATGCGGATATGGCAGATACAGTGACTTTTGAGCTTTTTAATCTGCTGTTTAGAAGCGGGCGAGTCAGTTTTCTTACTCCTGGTGCTCCACATGGCAGTGGGGCTATATTTCTACTAGCTAATCTGACTGAACATGGAATAGGTTTGCTGAAAGATGAGGCTGGATTGTTTTCTCCAGATCAAGATCATGTAGTAGAGAGAGTCCCTACTAATACTTTTGGGGTTTGTGTTAGAGTGCAAAAGGAGTTTGTAGGAGCAGATGGTGTGAAGATTCGTGCGGGATCAATAAAGCATCCAAAACCACAAATGATTGTAATATCGATTTATCCGGAAAATC
>JAITRK010000099.1 GCA_031288435.1 Holosporaceae bacterium | reverse complement strand
TTCCGCATTACCGGCGTACGCACGTTATTCGGTATGTAGAGTCTAGAGAGGTTCGGATACCTCTGTCCTAGAGCATTGAGATCGTTGGCCAGATCATAGAGCACATTATGTTGTAACTGTCGTTGTGCGTACATAATGTTACCGAAGCAATTCATGTAATATATGTTCCATAGACCAAAGAGAACCAAAAACATCTCGTACATGCGACAATGTAGCATATGTTTTCTTGTGTATATGCTCTTGACTGCTACAGATGATATTCCAGTTTTTTGCATAATAAAAAAATAATTCTTATACAAAATAAACGCCATCAAAATTACTATGGAATATATTATTCTTGGATTCAAGAATTCGTAAACTTTATGAGATGACAATTCGAGAGGAGTGCTTATTCCAAGCGGGCTAAGAAAAAATGCAAGCATACAAATGCAAATAGCTGTAATCCTTGCAATCGCTATTGGTTTGCTCTTTATGTTTTCCCAGGTATCGATCAGGAATGTTAAGACAAAACATATTGATAGCACAAAGAATATTAGGCCGGCGGCGTTAACTGACCAATCGTTATATAGCTCTCTGGAATAGTTGCAAATGTTTGCAATGGTGTTATTTGTTACTTCCTGGATGCTGCGAGGCATTTCTTTACTAAAAGCACTCTTCAATTCTATTTTTTCCGCATTCATAGTAGTTGCAAAAGGGATGTAAGATCCCAGTGAAAGCAGCATAGAATAGATCCAATGACGCATTTCGGAGGCGATCTGCGATAGTCGCTTATTTTTTGATAAATTTACAAGCAGTACATAGGTGAATACCACAATATAGGCAGAGAAAGCCGCTTGATAAACTAATAAAGAAAATAGTAAGAGCCACAGTTGAATAAATATCCATTTAGCCATGCCTATATTTGCTATGTGGTTAGTTTCTGATTTTCCGGTTTCATCGCAATAATTTCTAGCGGCAGAAAAATATGCGGCGCCTGTGGAGCAAAGTAAAGCTATTGTTATAAATAGATTATCGAATCTAAATATCATTACTTCTACTAGATAAGGGTTTACCACTATCGGAATTAAACACACAAAGATATACTTGTTAGATGCGTATTCCCATTTATGAACTATATCCAATATTTTTTTGCAAATAATTGCTATGCAAGCCAAAATTGCGCATGAAATAATAGAGAAAAATGGAACTGTATCGTAGGAATATAGAAAAGAAAAAAACGACAGTATTTCAAGAAAACTAGCTCCATGCCTATTATAGTTAAAGCCGACCTGGAAATTTGAAATATATCTACAGAAATCGTCGTTATATGGCGAACCAGAAGCCATGATCGACAAACAGCCGCATATTGCTACGAAAAAGAAAAAACAAAACTGGTATAATAGTTTCTCGTTTTTGGCGTTTAGCCATTCTTCCAACAGGGCATACATAAAACTACCTAAACTCTCTCTAACGATCGTTTATTGAAAGTACAATCCGCCGCGGCGGTATGTGTGGATACTGAGTATCAATTCCGTTTAGTTTTACATACAGTGCACGGTCGTCAACGGAATATACATCGTACCATGGCTTGGATTTGAGCAACACTTTGCTTTTATCCCAGATATTATCCTCGATCTCCGATTTTTTGAGGGAAGATGTGCCATATTCTTTGCAATAGAACCCGAACATACTATATACGGCTATCTGCCATGATTCTGGCAAGATTCTGTTGTTAATTGGGTAGAGATTGTAGAAATTTCGCATCACTGGCGTACGCACATTGCCGGTCAAATAGAGCTCAGAAAGCTTTGGATTGTTCTGCTTTATTTCATAAAAATCATTGGCAAGGTCATAAAATACATTGTGCTGCAGAAGTTGTTGCACGTACATGATGTTGCCAAAACAGTTCATGTAACCTAGACTCCACACTCCAAAGAAAAACAAAAACACTTCATATGTGCGGCGATATAGCATGTGCTTTTTACTCTGTACACTTCTAACAGCGATGGCTGGTCTGCTAGCCAATCGCATGATGAAGAAATAATTTTTGTATAACACAAACGCCATCAAAAAACCCATGGTATATATTACTCTTGGCATTATGAATCCGTGAATTTTATGATAATACAGCTCCAAAGGAATATTCACTCCGAGCGGGCTTAGGAGGAACGCAACTGCGAAGACGCTAATGACGACAATTCTTACAATCGCTATTTGTTTGTTTTTTATATTTCTCCAGGTATCGGCCAAGAATGTCAGAATAAAACATGCAAATAGCGCGAAAAATATCATTCCAGCGGCGTTAGCTGACCAATCGTTGTATAATCCTTTTGAGTAATTGCAAATGTTTCCAATGACGTTATCTATCAGATCTCCAACGCCATGCGGCATTATTTTACTAACGCTACATTTCAATTTCTTTCCTTCTTCATTAATTGTAAATGGAAAAAACGCTGTTAAAGAAAATAATATCGAATATATCCAATGGCGTGTTTCGGAGACAATTTGTAACAGCGGTTTATCTTTGGATAAGTTGACCAGCAGCACATAGGTAAACACCACAATATAGGCCGAAAAAGCCGGTTGATAAAATAACAAAGAAAGCAACAGCAATCCAAGCTGAATGAATATCCATTGAGCCGTATTCAGATTTGCCATTGGTTCGGTCGCTAATTTTTCCGCGCCGCTACGATAACTCCTCGCAATGGAGAAATATGCTGCGCCGGTGGAACAAAGCAAGGCTATCGTCATGAATAAATTATCAAATCTAAATATCAGTATTTCTGCCAGATAAGGATTTACCACTATCGGAATTAAACACGCGAAAGTATATTTGTGCGAGGCATATTCGCCTTGATGCGCAATATTTAGTATTTCTTTGCAGATAACCGCTACGCTAGCCAAAACTGCACAGGACAGAACAGTGGAAAATGGAGCTGCGTCATAGCTATACAACGAAAAAAACGACAATATTTCAAGAATTCTGGTGGCAACTCTGCTATACCCCCATACTTCAACAGGATAATTCGAAATATATCTGCAATAATCGTCGCGGTATGGAGAAAACGACATCATAATTGACAGATATCCGCAAATCGCCACAAAAAAGAAAAAACCAAAACTCTGATAAAAATATTTTTTATCTTTTGTATCCAAAAGCTCTACCGACATAATACACCATCCACAAAAACTACGCACACTCAGCGACGTCTTCCAGATATAGGCTGACGTACTCTTCTCCTTTCCACTCTGAAATCGACAGTCCACCCAGAACGTTCACAGGGCCACTATGATTTAATAGCACATTACCAAGGTCTGTTCCAAGCGCTTTAAATGATATGGCACGCAACGTATTGTTTTTGCTATCCTGCAGCACGCTTTGGATATGATTCTGCCCAACGACGCGAGCATAGGATATATTAAGATTCTGAATTACAAATCTTGGATGTCGATTTCCCATGCCAAATGGCCCGAGCGTTGCTATGGCCTTGACCATGCCTGAGGAAACTACGTCGAGGTTCATAAGGCAATCGGCGTATAATTCGCGCAAAACTTTGTCGTATTTTACTTCGGATTTCAAAAATTCTATTAATTCGCCTATCTTTTCGGCTTTAACAGAAAACCCGGCCGCCAGCGAATGTCCGCCGCCGGAATAAATAATTCCTTTGGACATACCGGCATTTATGAGTGGAGATAGATCAAACCCATTAATGGATCTGCATGACGCTCGCCCGTTACCATCCGCATCTATCGAAATCACAAAACTTGGCTTATTATACTTTTCCTTTAATCGACCGGCAACTATCCCAATGACGCCAACATGCCATTTATCGCTGTAGGCGCAGATAAAATTTAGATTTTCATCCACAAAGACTGCGGCCTCTTCCATTATTTTGGCCTCTAGCAGTTGGCGCTCTTTGTTTAATTTATCCAGATGCAACGCCAGTTTCTTTGCTTCTATTGGATTTTTTGCTGTCAGCAGCTTTACGCTGGCATCAGCGGAAGAAATTCTTCCAGGAGCATTCAGCCGTGGTCCCAGGAAGAAAGCGATGGTGTCGGATGTTATCTCTGAACTTTTATTAAGAGATATTAGAGCGTCTATGCCGAGATTTTTCCGTTTTTTTATGACGTTAATCCCATTGGCCACAAGCAGGCGATTTAGTCCAACCAATTCCACTACGTCGCACACGGTGGCAAGCG
The DNA here is from genome assembly GCA_031288435.1 of Holosporaceae bacterium. The sequence goes on along the minus strand of JAITRK010000099.1, from coordinate 640 downwards.
CCACAAGATCCAGATAATCCGTAACGTCCGGTTCCTTTATTCCGCGTTTCGCATAGAATCCGGAGGCTGCCAGCGAGCGATTGATCCCAACTACGCACATGAATACCAATCCAGCGGCGCACATGTTTTTGTATTTGTCTTTCTCGTCTGGTCTATGTGGATTTACGATGGCGTCTGCCGTTGGTATGGAGGACATTTTGTGGTGATCCAGCACAACAACGCCTATGCCGCGCTCTTTTGCATAGGACAACTCATCTAGGGCAGTACTACCGCAGTCGACAGCAACCACCAGAGAGTCTTCGCATTTTTTTATGGCCTCGAGGCTTAGGCCGTAGCCTTCGCTAATCCTACATGGAATGAAATAGGAATAATTGGCTCCAAGATAATCCAGAAAGTTAACGAGGATTGCCGTCGAAGATACTCCATCGACGTCGTAGTCCCCAAATACTGCTATTTTTTCGCCGTTTTTTATTGCCTCCACGATCCTGGCAATCGCATTCCCCATGTCAACGAAATCAGATGGGTCCAGCATGCCAGGAGATAACGTTGTTCTTATAAAACTCTCTGGCCTTTCAATCCCTCTATTCTTCAATAGCGTGGGCACTATTTCATCGATGCTATTTAATGGCGAATCTCCGCC
>JAITRK010000047.1 GCA_031288435.1 Holosporaceae bacterium | reverse complement strand
ATACCCGTTTTTCACTGTATCGTGATCCAGCGAAAACCCTCTTGACGCGTTAATGGAAAACGACTTGTCCTTCCCAGAATTTGGCTGCGCTCTCGTGGAATAGCTTATACTCCAGCTGGATGATAGAAAATTATTGAAGTGAGCGAAGTATCTTATACTATTGTTTCTTCCTTTGATATTTTTTCTCTTGTACAGAGATGTATCTTCATCGCCGGTACTAATAATAGACTGTCCAAGATATGGATAGAAGAAAGTATCGGCGGTTTCGATGGATGCGCCGCAGCTAAAGCCTATGTCCAACATTTTTATCGTTGGCGTTGAGTAGGAGGCATACACCACGTTTCCGTTGATTTTTTTGCCCGTTCCTTCTGCTTTATAGCGGCTGCCGGCTATTCGACAATCGATATTTCCGATCTCCGAAATATTTCTGACCCCAACTGTGCAGGAACCACCCATTTTATTTTTTTGTATGCCGACGGAAAGTTCGGTGGCGTGGAATATACCATGTTTTATAGATCCGGACATGACCATATTTTTCCTATCGTATCGCTCCCGTTCATTGCTAACTTCCGGATATCCGGCTGATATTTCGTAACTATTTTGTCCATATCCGATAAATGATGTATCAAAGAACATGGAAGAATCTAAAAATTGTTCGCGGCCGGTATCGTCTACAATTCTTACCTTTACATTATTAGTTCCGTAAACATATGGAATATCGTCCAGCGTATATGGGCCAGGACTAATATTCGCTTTTGTTTTTGTCAGAACATCGTTTACGTATACTTCTATGGTACTAGTTCTTAGAAGTGTGATACTTACGCTATCGTTGAAATTATTTACAGTGGATGTCGGTAGTGTTTTCTGCAAGTTAAGTCCCATTAGTCGTGGAACACTTTGATATCCAGTTGAGCTACTGAACACGTCGCCGGCGCGCAGCATCATGTCATGTTCTGGCATATCATAAACGAGTGTAGAGTAGTTTCTGTAGAATTTTCCTTTATTTTCTGTGCTTTTATTATATGAGGCTTCTCCTTCCAGAACGAGTCCGTGCACATTTACTGCGGCGGTGAATAGACAAGCTTTAGCTTGGGTCGAGTTTTTTTTCGATGCCACGGATGTGGAGGAAAACGACTGCGAAATACGAGTCGTTAGATATCCGCTCAGAAAAGCCGGCTCCACGTTGGGTTTTTCTTTGTGTTTATCCGCTCTTGCTCCCAAACTTCTGGCTTTTTTCATGCTTACCGGAACAGTTATTTCCAATTGTAACTGATGAAAATTGAATTTTACATCTAATTTCAAAAGACTAAGCGACTTAAAATCTATAAAGCCATCCGCCGCTGTTAATTTATCGATTTTTTCTACTTCATCCTCGTTTAGATAGTCCTTTAGGGCATTTTTCAGTGATTTCGAGTGTATTCTCTTTTCCTTACCCATGAGAAGCTTTACTTCTCCTACTTTTTCATTATCAAGCAGTACGGTAAAATCCATTAATTCGTCTCGATGCTCGACGGCTGTTCCGAATATTTTTTTTAGCACTTCCGTTTCCGCTACGTCGTCCAAATCGCCTTCGACTTCATGTTTCTCTATTTTGTGATTTGCGTCATAGGTGCTTTCTGTGGAACTCTTATTCTCGCCACAGTTAAGTGTGTTAAAACACAGCGCCGCTAAAAAAAACAATCTAACAATCATAATATCGCATTACTAAGGCATCACTGTCTGTAATACGCCAAAGATCGTTTATTTATCATTAACAGGATTTTATATTATCCGCCGATATGGCTTGCACCACAAAATTTTTTAAATTCCTGTGATTTTTCCTCTGGATGATTATTTTTCTTTAGGTTCTATAGACCCAGCCGCATTCGCCGTTTCCGTAGCCGGCTGTGGCTGCTGTGGATTCGATCCTGTGGTTTTAGGAGGCTGCTCAGGCGTTTTTGTGGCTCCGGCGGACCGCGTCTTTTTTTCTTCTTTCTCCTTGAGTTTTGCTTCGGACGCCGTCATATCTTCCTGGGTAACGGAGTAGATTACTTCACTTCCGGCCAGCACGACTCCTTCGCGATGCGCCAGCAATTCTTTTATCTGAAGTTTTTTCCCGAAAACAAGCACTATCTCCTTCATATCTTTAGTGAGAACGCGCGTATTTCCAACATTTTTCACATGTATTAAGAAGAGGTCCTGACCGTCCGTGGTTTGTTTCTCAACTGATACCACTCTAATTTTCCGTATTTTTTCCGCTGGCGAGATATATAGAGAAGCTACGGCCTGTAGTTTAATTTCCATAGCTATTGTTGCTTGATTCGCCTCTGCTCCGGAGAAGTTCACATTATGCTGCGTGAATATCACTCGGTAGGCTTTTTCTTTCTCTGGATCGCCGCCGACTATCTTTAGTATACAGTGTCTCTTGCTTTTAGGCTTAACAATAATATGACGTGGGTAAATAGTGCAGACATTGTCGTCCGGCCCAGTAAGATCGTCGGTTCCGTCGATCTTTTGCCTTCTTACTTTGATCCTAATTTCGAACGCTATGACATGATCAAAGTTGTTCGTTAAAGTATATTGAACAGAGTTACCGTCTATACTTGGCACCACACTTTTAGAGAATGGAGATACCCCGATTGCATTGCTTTCGTAGAAACCACAGGCCAGTATTGAAACTGTAACACAACTGGAAAATAAATTTTTAAACATAATCCTCTCGTTTTTTATATACATGCTCCGTATTTGGGCATAAATTTTCTGAGATTTCAAGTGTCTTTTGGAAATATTACTTAAAAATTCGGAAGCGAACGCCGTTGAGTAAAAAAAAATTGCTGTTTATTTATTTTTTTAACCAAACTTTAGGGAAATTAATGTATATTTACAGGAGATAAATGGCTACATTATGCCAAAACATTAGAAGGAGAGGAAAAATGTATAGAGGAAAACTACTATTGGCCGTTCACATGTTTAATTTCGCATTCTTAACGATGTTTAATGTCGACGGCAGCGTGAAAGTTGACGTGGTTCTGGAAGTGGCTGCGCTGGAACATGAGCTTGACATGATACCAAATAGCGACGTTAAGATGGCAACGACGCAGGAAAATGGAGCCTTCAAAGTTTCCGACCAAAAAATCACCTTTAAACCAAAAATCGGAGGAAACTATAAGGTAAAAATTTCCAGCAAAAATGCCACCGGCGACAATCATACCCTGAAAAATGGCGACGATCACACGGTTCACTACAAAATATCCGCTCACCCAAACGGCGAGGAGGAGACATTTAATCATTCTAATCACATAAAGCATGACCAGGCCAGCGACGTCAAAAATTTTCAAGCAAACAAGGACTTTCATTTTGTCACGCATATCGAAGATGAGCATGCTGAGACCTTGCAGGAGGAAACGAGTTATCACGACACGTTGACTTTCTCCTTTTCGCCGCCGGAGGTCTAAATTAAATTTTTTTTCTATTTTTTTCAAAAATACATATTTTTTTTACCTCGGCATGTCATGATATTTTCTAGGTACGCAAAATAGTAGTTTTACAACAAGAAAGGAGAAAAAAATGAAAAAACTTGCGTTAATTAGTGCAGCCATCTGCGCATTTGGTTCCTATGTATCGACGGCAGAAGCCAGTACAGACGTCAACCTCAAATTATTAGTAATGGGAGACATTACGCTAGACGTTACTCCTGACGGGTCGGATCTTGAAATACAGGCGATTCCAGACCCTGTTGACGGTACGTACAAAGCAACAGGCATCTCCTATAAGAGCTCTACTTATCAGGGAATTCGGCTAAAAGCCAACAGGGCCTTGGAGAATTATAGTCTCACTGTGGCAGGTCAAAGCGACGCCAGTCCCGCTTTTCGACTTCAAAATAAAGGACCTAGCGGCGATGGAGATCATGAAGGACCGGATTATATTTCCTACAATTTAAAGCTCGGCGAGAACGATATATCTTCAGATAATGGCGCCAATAATAATTCTATTACAGTAGAAAAAGACAGCAATATGGATTTTTCAATTGTTTTTTCAGCGTCGTTGGGAGAACTTGTTGCTGGCGAACAATATCGCGATAGTTTGACGTTCACGTTTACGCCGCCGGAGGTGTAATGAGAATAGTAGATCTAATCTCTGAGGCATTTTCGTATTAGAAAAAGCTGCTGCGGATGTTTTCGCAGAAATATCCGCAGCGGCGTCTCCATGAACCGCACAGTAATCCCCATTGCGCAAACGCAGTTTTTTAAAAAATACATATTTTTTTTACCCCGGCATAGTAGTTTTACTACAAGAAAGGAGAAAAAAATGAAAAAGCTTGCGTTAATTAGTGCCGCCATCTGCGCATTTGGTTCCTATGTATCGACGGCAGAAGCCAGTACAGACGTCAACCTCAAATTATCAGTAATTGGAGAGGTTACGCTAGACGTTACTCCTGAAGGGTCGACTCTTGAAATGCAGGCAATTCCAGACGCTGACGGTACGTACAAAACAGAAGACCTCTCCTATACGAACTCTGAATACCAAGGAATTCGGCTAAAAGCCAACAGGGACTTGGAGAATTATAGGTTCGCCGTGGAAGGTCAAAACGACGCCGGTAGTGTCGCCAATTTTCGCCTTAAAAATACAGGAGCTAACGACGATGGAGACTATGTAGGACCGCAATTTATTACCTACAGGTTAAAGCTCGGCGAGAATCTTATACTGAATAGGAATAACCTCGGTAATGATCCTATTACAGTAGCAAAAGACAGCAATATGGATTTTTCAATTGATTTTCCATGGGGCTTGGGAGAACTTGTTGTTGGAGAACAATATCGCGATACTTTGACGTTCACGTTTATAGCGCCGCCGGCGTAATGAGAATTAGTAGATCTAAATTGCGCAAATGCAGTTTTTTAATTTCGTATGAAATCGCCATAATATAATGTAGACTTGGAGTTTAGAATCATGCCGAAATTCCATACGCATATCTTGTAGCAATGATTGTTCTGTCCAACGGCAAAGATTTTTATATGAGTTTTGAATTATAAAATGGATCACAAAATTATAGATTGCTCACTCAAAAGCGTCTTGAATATAACAGTACCAATCATGATTTCCATGGCGTCGGTTTTTTTGATGTTGCTTATCGATAGGGCAATGTTGGCTTCCTATTCAATGGATTCCATGAACGCCGCAACAATGTCTGGAAATTTCGTGTGCATTTTTACGTTCATGTACACAGGCATAGCAGATTCTGCCGAAATATTTGTCGGCCAATATAACGGCACGAAGCAATACGATAAACTCGCAGCTCCGGTATGGCAAATGATCTATATGTCGTTGGCCAGCTGCATGATTTCGATTCCGATCGCGTATTTTTCGGATTATATCAACACGTTGCCACATTATTATCTGAAGGAAGGCGTGACCTATCAACAAATTCTG
>JAITRK010000032.1 GCA_031288435.1 Holosporaceae bacterium | reverse complement strand
ATTTCTTTTTGAATTTTGGAAATTCCTTCAGATGAAAATTGCTGCAATGATCGCAGGTAAAGGAAGAATATATTATCACCGTCAGTGGTGCGTCTTCATTACCAACGACAACTTCTTTCAGCTCGAGGCTCTTGGGAAACTCGAGTTTTGCCAGATTTTCTGAAAAGGTATCCGTTTCGCTCTCGGAAGTTTCAACTTTTGGCGCCTCCGAATTGGAATCGGAACAACCGTAAATCAGAAGGAAAAGGAGAAATCTGGCAGACAAAGACATGGTCATCACAGCCACAGATGATATAGCCATATGCGTGCCGCCGCAAGACTGTTACTTAGCTTCTACGTCTTTTTTGCCGCTATTTTTTTTGCAACGTGCCAGTGATTTTTTAATTTCTGCGACGTCGCTCTTGATAGATTCTTCTGTGAAAGGAATTTCAAAACTCGCCACATCAGAACCTGATTTTATTTTAGAATCTAACTTTTCTTTTACTTCATCGCATTTTTTCAGACATTCGGCGAGCTGTTCTGCCGTCGAGTCCATCAGCTTTTCAGTATCATCTTTAAGTTCAGCTAAATTTGTTTCTTGCTTGCACGTTGTTTCAATCTCTTCTTCTAGCTCCTCTAAATCTGCCAGGTAGCTGTCAGCCGAAAGCGCGGTTATATGTTTGCTATCAGTATTTTCTTCAAGTTTGTTGAGATCTTTTTTGTGAGCAATTTCGTATTCCTTTCGTTTCCGCGCCTTTGATTTATCGTTTCCCTTAGAGCTTTCCAGCTCTGCTAACTTTTTCTTATATTCTTCTTCAAGTTTTTCCTTGGCCTTGGAATTGGTTAGCGACGCGGCGCTATGCTCTTCGCTGAATTTGTTATGCAATTTCTTAGCTTCTTCTTTCTCTTCAGCTATTATTGGGTTAATTTTCTCCAATAATTTTAATACATAGTCATTCCACAGATTTACATATATTTCATCTATAACAGATTCATCTACTGGTAAAAACGTATGTGTGGGAGTTTTTGCAATTTTATTATACGAATTAATCCAGTCCTTGGTTTTAGTGATTTTGGCACTGGTACTTAGATTTTCATTTTGAAGCGTCGCGGTATTTTGTATTTTTTCCACTAAATTCTTTTGCAGCTGATTATCCTCTTCGTCAGGCATTGAATTAATGAATTGCCGCGCATTATCGGCGATAAGTTTTATTCTTTGGTTAAATGAAATTTTTACATCTAGCAAGCTAATTAATTGCTTAATTTCTGCATTCATAATTCCGTCAGCTAGAGCAGGTAGCTTTCCAATTTCTTCTTTTATAATGGCGCTAAAAATATCTTTACAATCTGCGGTAGTTAGTTCTTGTAGCGCATATACAGGAATAGTGGACAATCTTTTTGCGCAGTCCAAAACAAGTTCAATGGCTTTTAATTGATCTGATAGGTCTTCTTTATTCGCAAAATCTTTTGCCTGGCCTATTTGTTTTTTTATTTTTGCCATTTCATCGTTATATTTCGAATCTTTCCGCAGTCCTTCATATACGGCTATGTTATTAGAGACCGTATCAAATACATTTTCACTTGCGGATAGTTGGCGTATTTCTGCCAGCTTATCAGCTTGTTTTGCACTCTTTACTGCGGAACTAGAGGGCTGCGGCGTAATTGAAGATTCGTCGTCCTCATCCTGCGGCTCAGTGCTCGTAGACTTTTCTAGAGACTTTTTTTTAGATGTTTTTTTCTTACCAGGTTCCTTATTTTCGGTTTGCTTTTGAGTGGGAGAATCTAACGTTTTAGCAAAATCATGTAGTTCTTTTGCCAGCTCCAGTAGCGATCTGTTTACCTGGTCAAGCGACTTTTTTTTCCGTTTGGACATCGCTTTTATAGAAGAGGTGGTTTGCTCGGCCAGTTTTTCCTGCGCGTCTGCAAGAGCTATAACATTAGCTTTTATTATCTGCGGATCGTCGGATGAAAAAATAGAGTTAATTTTTTCGTCATCTAATTTATCTGCAAATTTATCGGAAAATTCTTTCTTTACGCTGGTGGCGTTGAATTCTGCCATGACCTCGTTTCCGGAAAGATAGAGGCAGGAAGCTAATGCCAGAGCGAATGGAAATACTCTCGCCAACGATTTTTTCTTCATTTTACAGCTCCTAATTTTTATTTCGCAATACAATAACGCTGCTATTGTAAAAATTTTGTTAAAAAATAATGGGGAAATGAGTTATTTCTGTCCACTGCCATGTTCTGTTTTTTCTTTTACAAACCAATGCAATGGAAGGTATGAAAACCATCGCAAAAAAGTTAGAATACGGCGAATTGTTAATGGAGCGCCACATGCGGCAGGAGGTTTCAGCTTTGAATTACGCAGGTTCGCCGGAGGAATATACGGTTTCTCGGCTTTCTGCTCTCATAAAAAAATCCCTGGAGCAAAATTTTGGAAAAATACAGCTAAAAGCAGAGGTTAGCGATCTGAAGTGTCATTCTTCGGGGCATTTATACTTCGCACTCAAAGACGCCGGAGCCGTTATCGACGCCGTATGCTGGAAATACATTGTTCAAAAGCAAAACATAAAACTAGAAGATGGTATGGAAGTGCGATGCGTCGGTCAGATTACTACCTATGCGCCGCGGTCTAAATATCAATTTATGGTGGAGCATTTTGAGCTTTCCGGCATCGGTGAATTACTGAAGTTGCTTGAACAAAGAAAGAAAAAATTATTTGAAGAAGGTTTATTTGATCTGGCCAAAAAAAAGAAGCTTCCTTTTCTACCCAGAATCATAGGAATCATAACCTCACCCACCGGAGCCGTTATAAAAGACATGCTTCACCGTATAGGGCAGAGGTTTCCGCGACAAATTCTACTGTGGCCCGTGCTGGTGCAGGGAACGGATGCCGGCCGGCAGATCGTGGAAGCCATCGATGGAATGAACAGATTGTCGCCGGACAAAAGGCCTGATCTACTGATAGTGGCGAGGGGCGGCGGCGCCCTGGAAGACCTTATGTCGTTCAATGAAGAAGATGTTGTGAGAGCGGTCGCTCGGAGCGTCATTCCTGTTATATCAGCCGTCGGGCATGAAACAGATACGACGCTGATCGACTATGCTGCTGATCTGCGGGCTCCAACGCCAACTGCGGCGGCGGAATTTGCTGTGCCGGAAAAAATTAAGCTGCAGGCGCATATTGGCACGTGTTTTTCCAGATTAAATATGGCAGTTTTTAGTAGTCTGGAAAGAAAACGATTGTTTTTGCAATCCAACAAAATACTTGATATCCGTGGACTTATTTCTGAAAAAATTCAGCGAATCGACTATCTCCATGAGAAAATTACCTCCAGTATGGTTCATCTGTTATCTCGTAAAAAATTACGGTTGGCAGAGGTTACAATCCCCAAACCAACGGCGCATAAAAACGCCGACGAGATTTTTCAAAAAATGAGATATATTTTTCTATTCAAAATCAGCAAATTAAAAAATAATCTTGACATAATTGTCCAAAGATTAGAATCAAATTCCCATGTAAATGTGCTGCGTCGCGGTTTTGCTTTTGTGGAGTCCGAGAAGATGGCGCCAATTACCTCGGTGCTGGAAGCCAGAAAGCACGAGCTATTTAATCTAGTGTTCGCTGATGGGCGAATTCTGGTGCGAAAAGAATCTAGGCAGGCTGACCTATTTACAAGTGACGCCACTGTCATAGGAGAGTAATGACGCTGCTCCAGTCGATCATTCTTGGCATTCTGCAGGGAATAACGGAATTTCTTCCGGTTAGCTCGTCGCTGCATTTGGCAGTGGCGTCTAGTCTTATGGGGTTGCAAAATCAAAGATATGCATTTGATCTGTGCCTAAATTTTGGATCGCTGCTGGCAATACTTGCCTTCTATCGGAAGGATATTGGAGCCATGATCGTTGGCGGTTGGAATATGCTGAAAGGAAACACATCAAAAGATGGAGAATTCTTCGGTATACTTATTGTTTCTAGTTTCCCCACCATTGTTGTATTTGGGATTGCCGATCTGTTTTTCGATATTAATTTTAATTTTTCGATGACGCCGTTCACCGTAATATTTTTTGGGGTAATTTTGCTCCTGTGTGATCGGGTTGCGCCACGCAAAAAAATAGTTTCGCTGCAGGATGGCCTATTAACAGGACTGGCCCAGTCAATTTCTCTGGTGCCAGGTATAAGTAGATTGGGCATAACGATATCCGCAATGCGGTATCTTGGTTACTCCAGTAGCGATAGCTTTCGTTTTTCTCTTTTGCTTTCGATTCCAGTGGTTTCTGGCATTATTTTTGTAACGATATGTAAAATTTATGCCGGAAAAGTTATAGTGGCAGATGGAATGTTGCTGATAGTCGGATGCTTTTTTGCCTTTTTATTCGGCTTGCTGTCAATTTCGTTGATGACTATGTTTCTGAAAAAGCATTCTTTCCTTGGCCTGGTAATATATAGAATAATATTTGGGATACTTTTAGGCCTATATTTCGACACCCTTGGGTAAAATTATAAAGTTTGTCGAGAAATTAATATTTAAAAAACTCTTTGGTGATTTAATTATTCTAGGCCACTGGGATTGCAAAAATGCGGGTTGATATAATTGTACCAAACTTTGACGATACTTCCTACGAAGTGACGTTAACTGCTTGGTATAAAAAAGTTGGCGACAGGATATCCAAAAACGAAGTCATTGCCGATGCCGAAACCTCCACGGTTGCCTGTGGCATAACGTCTAGCTACGACTGTGTGCTTGCGAAAATAATTGCAAAGGAAGGAGCCGTTATTCCTCAGGGGTCGAAAATAGCTGTAATAGAAACCGACGCCAACGCAGACGTCAGTAAAGATACTGAATTGGAAGCAATGTTGGAAAAATCCGCCGAATTGGAGGCATATGAAAAGGATATGTTTGCCGATGGCAAGAGTAACGCTATGCAAAAGCAGGATGCGGCCAAAAAACAATCCAAGAATCTACGTAATTCTCATGTTGGTAAAGAAGCCGAAGAATTGAACGACATGCTGGAATCGACGGAGTATTCTCTTTCAGTTTCAAGCGGCGACGACAAGTTTGCCGCTCCCAGCGATTTTGATCCTTCCGGAGTTTCGCCGGCGATTACCTCCTTTGCTTCGTCTGCTCTGGAAGCCATGGAAGAAGTCAACGAGCTGAGAGAAGAAATAATAGAAGAGCTATCGGAGGAAACCGAGGAAAAATTCAAAAGCATTATACGAACCACGGAGCATCA
>JAITRK010000028.1 GCA_031288435.1 Holosporaceae bacterium | reverse complement strand
CCTGCAGCCGACGCTCATCAAAATTACATTTATTGCTCAAACATGACAAACCTAATTTCGGTAGCATATCTAAATTTTGTAAAAGTATGGCATAGTCTTTATTGTATTTATTTTCAGCTTCCAGAGAGGTTTTTATTTTGTCCTTGAAATTAAAGGAAAACAAACCTCGCGGAGACAATTGCTGCAGTTTTTTTATCAGCCGAAAAATCTCGACCATAGACATCCCTGATTCGACAGATACGCGCCGCAGCAGATCGTTGGTAACGTATCTATTTTCTATTATGCCGTCCAGTAACAACAATGCCGTTTCTTTTTCCCTGTCAGCTAGTTTTAGAAATAGCATTTGAAAGTATATTTCTTCGGAAAATGTCGTTTTCCTGGCCACGGCTTCGAGAAATTGATCTATATCCAAAAAATTTGCAATCGTCTTTTGATCTTCCAAAAATGGATTTTCGTCCAGACATTTCTCCATATGCTCACGCAGTTCAATGTTATTCATCTCCAATATTTTCAGTGAATAGCGAAGCGACGGCGATATTAGCGCTTTTGGTGATACAAGTAATAAAACGTCATTTTTCTTTTCCATGGTAATAGGAGTTATAGATGGTAAAGCTTTCTCCAAGGTAAATTTTCTTGGCATTTACGTCGTGGATTATTTCTTCCGGCTTTCATTCTACCAAGATCTTGCCATCATGTAATATGTAGGCGTAATCTGCGATAGGCAGTGTATCCCTAACGTTATGGTCGGTGATGATGACGCCAATGCCCTTATGTTGTTTGAGATGAAATATCATATCTTTCATCTCGGAAACAGCCAACGGATCTATTCCAGCAAACGGCTCGTCAAGGAGTATGAAATCCGGCGAACTGGCCAGAGCTCGCGCTATCTCTAACTTCCGTCTTTCTCCTCCGGACAGATTAACAGCCGGAGAGCTACGCACGTATTCCAGAGATAGCTCTTTCAACAAATCCTTTAGTATTTTTCTGCGTTTGGCTGAACCAACATCGTTCATCTCCAGAATGGCGTTTATGTTTTCTTCAACGGTTAGTCCTCTGAAAATTGACGATTCCTGTGGCAGATATCCTATGCCGAGACGAGCCCTTTTATACATGGGCAGCTCAGTTATGTCATTCCCATTGAAGAGTATATGTCCGCTATCCGGTTTGATTAGCCCGCAGAGCACAGAAAAACTGGTGGTTTTACCGGCTCCGTTGGGCCCTAGCAGCGCCACTACGTGCCCCCTTTGGGCTTCCAGACTTATGCCCTTTAAAATCGCCTTTCCATTCACTGATTTTTTAAGATCGGCGCAGATAATTCCGTTGCCCATAACCTATTGCATCCTACCGTCGTTTATCACGCCGCTGGATTTACTGACGGATATATCTCCAGTATCTACATCCAACACGGCAACATCACCAAAAACATCGCCGCTGGCGTTCGAAATCGCCACATTTCCGCGTACCGTTACTTTATTACCGCTCAGCACTCCAGAATTAGCGCGGATTGTAGCATCTTGGGACTTTATTGTCAAAGATCGGTCTGCTTTTACTTCTTCAATTTTGCCATTTCCATTAAGTGCCGCCGTCATGTGTTCAGCCTTAACATCGAAGGTCTTCTCATTGTTTTTATAGATTAAATTCACATTGGTTGACGCTGTAAGCGCACTTTGACGATACAGGATTTGGTAGGCAGATAACCTATAATCCGCAGAGATTAGCTTGGCGCTGCCAAGAGCGTCCATTGATTCTAGAGAATCGTTGCCGCCGATAGACTCCGTCGAAGATTTTTCTCGAAACCGCAGAATCATTTTATCGCAAAAAATGGATTTACCATCCGAAAATCCGTGGACGTTTCCACGCAGCGTAACTATATTGTTACCAATATCAATGTCGTAGCCATTGGCAAGCAACTCGGATTTATCTTTTCGAATTGCTATGTCCACGTCTCCTATGGCAGTTTTTTTATCGAAATTAACGATAGATTTTTCTGTGTTTAGCCGTAGTCCGGAGGTTGTCACAAATTGCACATTTCCAGAAAATTCGCAAATGGGTTCATCGATTTTACTTATTTTTGTAACATCTGAAGTGATGCTACCACTTTCCGTATCGGACAATTGAAAGCTGGAACTAATGTTTTTCAGCACATAATCGCCTTTTTTAACCTCTGTAACGTCGCTGGAAGCCAACGTCACCTCTTTTCCTTTCGAATCATAGGCTTTATAAACAAAGTTTTTGAATTTATTTCCGACAGCATCAGCGGCAAGACGCAGCAACTCGCCGGTTGAATTTTGAGAACTGATCACAAATATGAAAATACCGCCGAGCGCTCCGAGCGCTAGTAAAGCAAACAAAATGGACAGCAGCTTTACTTTTCGTCGTCTTCTTCTATGCAAGGCCTGCTCTCAAACAATCATGGATGTGGATTATACCACATGGGAGCAGATCCTCCTCAGAAACAATTAAAGATGTAATCTTTCGCTTGTTCATGATCTTTGTAGCTTCCTGAGCAAAGGCATTTGGGGAAATAATCCTTGGATGACGAGTCATTATATCGCAGGCTCTGAGCTCGAGGAAATTATGCACTATGCCCCTCCTTAGGTCGCCGTCTGTGATAATGCCAGAAATCCTTCCATCTCCATCTATTACAAACGCGCAGCCGAACGATTTCTCCGACATCTCTCGCAGAACGTCTTGCATGACGCTATCTTCTTCTACCAACGGGAAATTTGTGTGCATCAAATCTTTCACCAATAGAAGTCGCCTACCCAGCGCACCACCAGGATGCAATTTTTTGAAATCATCTCGATTGAAATGTTTTCGCTCCAGTAGACACAGCGCCAGCGCGTCGCCAACGGCCGCCATCACCGTTGTGCTAGTGGTTGGAGCTAGATTGTGTGGACACGCTTCCTGGAATTTGGGCATTTCGATTACGATTTTTGACGATTTTGCCAAAATACTGTTACAGTCGGCCGTTATGGACACCACATCGATGCCAAATCTGTTAACATAGTCCAGAACTGGAACTAATTCCTGCGTATTTCCGGAGAACGACAGCATCAGGAGCACGTCGTCCATAGAAATAACACCGAGATCGCCATGACTAGCCTCCGCCGGATGCATGAAAAACGACGGCGTACCTGTGGAAGCCATGGTCGCCGATATTTTTCTACCGATGTGCCCGGCCTTGCCTATTCCAGACACTATTAGGTGTCCATTTTTACCGTATATCAAATCGACGGCACAGATAAAACTATCGCTTAAGCTATCGGACATCCGTTCCAATCCATCTATTTCCTTGGCAAAAACGCTCCTAGCATAATCTAATTCGTTGTTTTTTTGCATTTTCGACAGCTTACTCCGGCAAAATTGTTGCTTTCGATGTGCGTTAGAAGATACTTCTATCAATTCTACGAATCAAATAGCAGAAAGAATTTTAACACTTTCTGCTATAAATTGTTAGTTTTGTTTCCGGCATTAAAAACACTGATTATATATTGATCTTTGTTCCTATCATAAATATGTTCGCACTGTTTTTGCCGACGCACGATATGCCGCAGGCTTTGCCATAGGCTCGGGCTCGAGCGCAGCCATCGCTTTTTATTCGGTCGTATTCGGCATATATGCTTATACTTGCCAAGTTTTTTCTAAAATCATTAGAGCTGTTGCGTAACATTGCATTTAAGTTAAGGAAGAGTTAAAAGAGAGATAGTTTTTGGCAGGAAGACCAGATGAGATACGAAGTATTGAGGAAGAATAAAGAGGTGTTTTC
>JAITRK010000009.1 GCA_031288435.1 Holosporaceae bacterium | reverse complement strand
TTTAACTAAAACTCAAATTCCATTAGTAGAGTCGCTTATGGGCTTTGATGCTGTTCATTTCAATTACGAATATAACTCTGGTTTTATCGGAAGTTACGGGAATCGTTATGGAAATTTTACTCTTGCCAATGCGGACGTTGTTCTAGTTCTTGGCTCAAGATTAGATTTAAAACAAATCGGGGCGCATCCGGAATTATTTGCTCGACATGCAAAAATTATACAAGTCGATATCGATGAAAACGAACTAAAAAAAAATGATTTATCTAAAATAACAATACACTCTGATATCAAAACTTTTTTGAAATATATGAACGAATTAAATTTTGACTTAGATATACACGACTGGCGTAATCAAATTAAAGTTTGGAAATCCAAGTATCCGACTTCTAAAAAAAGAGATGGAAAGGACAATGTACCCAATATTTTGGTAGAAAAAATTTTTGATCATTTAACGGAAAGAGATAGAATATCCATTGATGTCGGACAACATCAAATGTGGGTAGCTCAGGCTGCAAAAATAAGAAAAGATCAAAGACTATTTTTTTCGGGAGGACTTGGAGCAATGGGTTTTGCTCTTCCATGCGCCATAGGACTAAGTATTACCGGCGGGAGGGCTGTTGTAATTTCTGGAGACGGTGGATTCCAAATGAATATTCAGG
This sequence comes from Holosporaceae bacterium, assembly GCA_031288435.1. Next base: position 9,074 of record JAITRK010000009.1, on the reverse strand, counting down.
AAATGGAAGTTATAAAAAGAAGAAATCTCCCAATAAAAATTATTATAATGAACAATGAGAATTTAGCAATGGTTCGCCAGTTTCAGGAATTGTACATGAACGCAAATTTTCCTTCGACCGTTAAAGATTATTCTGCTCCAAATTTTGCTGCCGTCGCTCAGGCATATGGAATACGATCTTTAACAATAAAACACGATTCCATTGACCATCAATTTTTATCCAATTTCTTTGCAGATAATACTCCTGCTCTTCTTGATATCAGGCTTGATCGTTTTACGCAGGTTGAACCAAAGTTATTATTTGGCAATCCAATAGAAAATCTTTCGCCTCTTTTAAGCGAGCAGGAGCTTAAAACTAATATGGTGTCCGAATGATTTTTCTAACTGGATCAGGCGGATTTATTGGAAAAAATCTAAAGGAATATCTTGAAACAAAATTTGATGTACTTGCTCCGCGCAGTTCCCAACTAAATTTATTAAATTATGAAGATACAGAGCGCTTTTTTAAGCTAAATAAAATTCGGGCCGTAATTCATTGCGCTTCGCATAGTGTAAAGACAACCACGAACTCATCCGAGGATATAACTTTACAGAACATAGCGATGTTTCAAAATATCGTCAAAGCAGCGTCTGACAACGCTTTAATAATTAATATGGGGTCAGGCGGAGAATATGATAAATCTCGAGAATTAAAAAAAGTGAGAGAACACGAGTTCGGACACAGCATTCCGAACGATCCGTACGGTTATTCCAAATATCTCATATCAAAGGAGATAGAAAAATATCCAAATGCGCTAAATTTGCGGTTGTTTGGAGTTTTCGGACCGCATGAGCATTATTCGCGATTTCCTTCGTATGCTATTATTCAAAATCTCAAAAAGGAACCAATCATCATAAATAACAATACGATTTTCAGTTATTTGTTTATAGAAGATCTATGCAAAATAGTTGAATACTTTTTAAATTCTCCACCAAAAACAAGGTTTTTAAACGTTGTTCCGTCTGAAACTATTACTATGTTGCAAATAAGCGATATCGTTAATAAAATATCGCCGTTTAAAAGCTCGGTAATCATAAAAAATGAGAAACTGGGTAACGAATATTCGGGGGATAACGGCGCGTTGCTATCAGAAATTCGTGATTTTAATTTTACGCCGAATAAAACGGCCCTCGCTAATTTTTTCGAATATTTTCTGAGGATGCGCATATGAAAATCAGTGTAGTAGTACCTTGTTTCAACGAAGAGGATAATATTATCCCAATTAGTGAGTCAATCGTAAAGCAATTTGAAGAAAAGTTGCCTAATTATGATTATGAGTTGATCTTTATAGACAATTGTTCCGAAGATAGAAGTAGATCAAAAATTGAACATCTGTGCAACCAAAATAGAAATATAAAAGCCATATTTAACATCAGGAATTTTGGCCAGTTTAATTCTCCGTTTTATGGAATATGTCAGGCAAATGGTGACTGCGTGATATTAGTTTGCGCAGATTTTCAAGATCCAGTTGAATTAATTCCACAATTTATAAAAGAATGGGAGAGTGGATATAAAATAGTAATCGGCGTGAAAAAACAAAGCGACGAGAACAAGTTTATGCGCTTACTACGCGCCGCCTATTACAAAATAATGAAAAAAATAGCATACATTGATTATATTGATCAATTTACAGGGTTTGGATTATACGATAAAAGCTTTATTTCAATATTAAAATCACTAAACGACCCAATGCCATTTTTAAGGGGGTTAGTTGCGGAATTCGGAGGAAAAAGAAAAGAGATTGCCTATAGACAGTCCAGAAGACGCTCAGGAAAAAGCAGTTACAACATATATAAACTATATGATGCGCTGATGTTAAGCGTCACAAGCTATACAAAAATCAGCATAAGAATAGCTTCTTTTTTTGGTTTTTTTATTGCTACAATCGATGCCATAATTGGTTTTTACTATTTTGTGAGAAAAATTGTTAGCTGGGATTCATTTCCGCTGGGAATGGCGCCTCTTGTAATGGGTTTTTTTCTTTTTTGCTCCATTATTTTGATATTTATCGGCCTTCTTGGAGAGTACATTTTAAGCATAAATACGCGCCTACTTAATAGGCCGCTGGTTATAGAAGAAAAAAGAATTAATTTTTGATTATTTATTATAATAATGGAGGAATTGCATGTTTGAAAAAATGATTCCTACGATAAGAAAACATGCGCAAATGATATGTGCTTTTGGCATTGTATTTTTCATTATTTTCATAATGAATCATTTCACGTACATATTCGATCCCGATTATTTTTTTATGAAAGTTGGTTCATGTAACAAAAATGCATTTATATCTACGTTAGATTTTTATTTATGCTGGAGTGGGAGATTTGTTGTAAATTATTTACTCTTTGTTTTTATGAAATTAGATAATAAGTGGATATTTAATATATGCAATAGCTTTGTATATCTTGTATTTTCTTGGTCTATGTATGCGCTTGCTGTAGGGAAAAATAAAAATTTTGATATTAAAATATACTTATTCTCAAATTTGTTGCTATGGTACTTTTTTGCATCCTGGGGAGAGTGCATACTATGGTTTAACGGCAGTTTTCAATATCTTTGGGCAGCTTTTTTTTATTTACTTTTTTTGGTGCCCTATCGATTCCAGCTTGATGGAGTAATTAAATTTAATTGTCTGACAACCATTGGAATGTTTTTTCTTGGAATAGCTGCTGGCTGTTCAGGAGAAAATGCTGTCGCAGCGATTTTGATCGCTCTTTCCTTGTATATTTTATACAAAAGAAACAAAAAAATTCCATTTGAACCCTGGGAATTAGTGGGAGTCGTTGGATTTTTAATTGGATTTATCGTTTTGATCGCATGTCCAGGAAGTTACGTGCGAGCAAAACATTTTGATATTGCACATAATGGCATTGCGGAAATTATTAAGTATAATTTTATGCATGTTATTTTTCAAAAAGCCATAATAAATCATATCCTTATAATAATGGCGCTTTTTATAGGTATTTTGTTACTTTATTGGCGACAGGACGGAGTTCGTAAATCTTTTATGGCGTTTGGCTATGTATTTTTGGCGTTTGTCGCTCATTTTTCCATGATTGCCAGTCCAATCTATCCAATCAGAACGACAATGCCTGTTGTTTGTTTTTGTATTATTGCTGTGTGTGATTTAGCAAAAAGAATCGATTACTCTGGTAATACACTAAGAGATAAGTTGTTTAAAGCTGCATACGTGTGTTTTATTCTCTGTTTCCCAAAAAGCTTGTATTTAGCGATTAAAGATTCTTATGTAACAGCGCAAAGCAGCGAAAAAATCACTGAATATATTCTATCGGAAAAAGCAAAAGGCAGAACGGATATTATTGTAGATATCCCTGTATCACCACGAAACGACCATACTACTAACAATATATCCTCGCTATGGAGTGATCATGAAAAAAATTTGGCCATTTCAAGGTATTTTGGTGTTAATTTCCATAAAAATAAGTAGAGATTGCATGCCCTGGTATCAACCTATAGCATGACCATTCCGCCGTTGACATGCAGTATATGTCCAGTGATGTAGGAAGCCTCTGCGCTGGCTAGAAATGCCACGGCATGTGCGACCTCTGCCGGCGATCCGACTCTACCTAGTGGAATACTTTTTTCCAAGCGTTCCCGCTGTTGTTCCGAGATTTGTTTTACCATTGGTGATTCGATAAAGCCCGGAGCTACGCAATTTACGGTAATGTTTCTCGAGGCTAGCTCCATGGCTGCGGATTTCGAGAGACCGAAAAGGCCAGATTTTGTGGCAGCATAATTCGTCTGTCCCGGGTTGCCTACGGCTCCAACAATGGAGGATATGTTTATGATGCGTCCCCAGCGAGATTTAATCATGTTTCGGCAAACTGCTCTCATTAATCGGAATGGCGCTTCGAGATTCACAAACATAACGTCGCTCCAGGCCTCATCGCCCATGCGCATTAGTAGGTCGTCCCGAGTTATGCCTGCGTTATTTACGAGAATGTCTACGTTGCCGCAGGTTTGCGTTACATTTGGGACAAGCCTTTCAACTGCGTCTGCGGACCGCAAATCACAGACAAATGGATGTGTTCGCTCCTGTAATTCCTGCGTCAAAATTTCAAGATTTTCCGCTCTGGTGCCGGAGACGGCTACAGTAGCTCCCATTCTGTGCAGCATCCTGGCAACGGCTCCGCCGATGGCTCCGGTAGCGCCGGTTACCAGGGCGACTTTTCCAGATAAATCGAATATGTTACACATTTTTGTTTATCTCTCTGTTTAAAGGCAACATCAACTAGCAGCTTTTATCTTTTATGAAGCTAGATATACTTCACAGCTACTATTTCGTACTCTTTCAAGCCAGAAGGCGTGCTGAGTTTTACTTCATCTCCGGCACTTTTCCCCACGATGGCTCTGGCTAGTGGACATTCCACAGATAACAAATGTTTATTTACGTCGGATTCGTCGACGCCGACTATTCTATAGGTTTTTTCGCTTTTGGAATCGTTGTCGTAGAGCGTTACCGTGGCTCCGAATCTAACGCTGTGCCCTTCTATTTTGCTTACGTCAATGACTTCTGCTCTGGACAATTTCGATTCAAGTTCTTTTATTCGACCTTCGATGAATCCCTGCCTATTTTTGGCAGAATGATATTCCGCATTTTCCGATAAATCACCAAGCGCTCGCGCTTCGGCTATGGCGTTAACAATGGTAGGACGTTCCACAAACTTTAAATTTTTCAATTCATTTTCCAGAATGCTAAACCCTTCCGGAGTCATATAAACTTTTTCCATCGGTATTTCCCTCACCAAATCACTTTCATTTGATTAATTAGCCAACGACCTTAGGAACAGCGAACATATTGCTCTCTTTTTCGGGAGCGTTGCTCATTATCGCAGATACATCGCAGGGCTCGGCTACATCTACTCTCTCCAGTATATTACTTGAGACGATCTGTATGCCATCGTTCGCGCCGGAGCAATCAACGCTGTTGAGCTGCTCGATAAAACCAAGGATATTATCAAGATCCCGAAGAATTCCATCTATCTCTGAATCGCTAACTCCTATTCGAGCCAAATGCGCTACCTTTTTTACATCTTCCCTGGATACACTCATCAAGCACCATAACTAAAACTAAAATACTTTGATTATTATTGCAGGAGATCTGGAATAATGCAATCCGTGATGCTATGCAGCCTAATTTCTAAAGCCAGATAATTGACATAGAAAAGATTAATATATCTATCTAATCACTGAACCAGATAACATAATTTGCGATTCTTGGCTGAGGCGGCGGCTAATTATTTCGTCCAGGGATTGACCGGCCGCAGCCTCCAGTCTTTTTTTATATTCGGCTGCCTCGTCATATTTCCCAGCTCCAATGGCGCATCTCAAACTTTTCATTGCGTCGATGATGGCATTCCTCTGGTGCTCATCTATTTCTAGCAGAATGGACTCTAAAAACTTCAGAAGGCGATCGGACTCTACTTTTAGAAGTACATTTTTTGCTTCAATTGTATCTGGTTCGCTGTTTTTGGTAGCGTTTTCCAGAATCTTCCGCATGTCGTTCTCAGATAGACCGGACGCTGGCTCCACCAGCACTGATTGCACAATCCCAGTACTTTTCTCATGGGCGTTGACGCTGAGGATTCCGTTGACGTCGATGGAGAATTCAACAATTACTCTCGCCATTCCGGCTGGCATTGGAGGAATTCCGGTTAGTTCAAAATTAGCCAATGACCTGCAGTCGCGAGCCAGCGGTCTTTCGCCCTGTACGACATGAAATTTCATGCCGGTTTGGTTATCCTGGTAGGTCGTATATTCTCTCCGCTGCGCTATGGGAATGGCAGAGTTTCGGTGGATAATTTTATCAACGTTACCGCCAAATGTTTCCATGCCCAACGTAAGCGGCGCTACGTCTATTAGTAGCATGCTGCGGCGTCTTGTTGTTAACGAGTCTGCGTGTATGGCAGCGCCAAATGCGACAGCTTCTTCGGCGCTTATGTTGTCCAAAACTTCCATGTTGTAATGATTTTTTACGGAGAGTTTAACAAGCGGCATTTTTGTCATTCCGCCCACGGCAACGATGCCGTCGATTTCTCCAGGAGCAAGAGCCGCGTCGCTAAATACCTGATCGGCTATTTTCAGCGTTCTGTTCACGTATATTTTGGCTATGTCTTCCATAATTTCCTGCGACAGATGGAATTCATAGGATTTACCTTGATAAATGTAGTTTTTATGAGTTTCAGTCTGGGTTCCAAGTTTTTCCTTGAGGGATTTTGCTACCAGCCGTCCAAGCATGCGTTCTCCGTCGTTCAGCCGCGAGACGTCAAGGTCGTGATTTTTTAGATTATATTCTAGAATGGAATTATCCACGTCGTCTCCGCCGAGGCAATTATCGCCGCCGGAGGCTATTACCTGAAATACGCCATCTATCAATCGCAGAATGGAAAAATCAAAGGTTCCTCCGCCGAAATCGTATATGGCGTAGACGCCAATTTTTTTTTTGTCTAATCCAAAGGCAATGGCTGCGGCCGTTGGCTCGTTTATCAATCGCAGAACCTTTATGTTGGCGATGGATGCCGCTCTCTTGGTAGCTATTCGCTGTGCGTCTGAAAAATGTGCCGGTACTGTGATGACGGCTGCCTCTATGGAATCTCGCAGCTGCAGTTCCGCCGCCGTTTTAATGTAGGATAATATGTCAGCCGATATTTCTTCCGGAGTTTTATTGAAAAATTTTACTCGGCTTCCCATGAGCCTTTTTATGGAAAAGACAGAATGGGCCGGATCCATGCGATATATTGCCTCTCGACCTACGATAACCTCCGTATTTTCATAGCTAACGACGGATGGTGTTGTCACTTTCCCAACATCGGTGGCGATGGCGCGGGGAACGCCGTGCTGCATAAACGCAACCACCGATGCTGTTGTTCCCAAATCAATCCCGACAATAGACATCTGAGGCAACCTTATCTAAAAACGCCCAGAAAAAACGCATTCTTATAAACTTGCGACAAAATTCCGGCAGATTGTTTTCCAGATCATAGAGCAGATCGACCAAAGATAACACCAAAGTCCTCAGCCACGCTAGAAAATCTTTTTTTTCGGCTATCGAGAGCAAGGCTTCGTATTGCTCTCTCATTTCCAGCATTTCCATGGCGTCGATGGAATTTATTGGAATTTCCTTAATATTAATTTCCTTTAGAGTTAGAAAGTGCTCGGCTCTAAGTACAGGATCTTTTAGGACTTCGTAGGCTTCATTTAATAGCGAAGAGTTTGACGAAAAATTTTCGCCGACCACGTCTGGATGATACTTTTTTTGTTTCTCAAGGTAAATTTTCGTAATTTCGCGCTGATCCAGTCGATAGGATACCGGTATTCCAAAAACTTCGTAGTAGTTCATGGTAAACACCTATAAGCAGCATTTTCCTTCACATGCTGCGACTGACGTATCTGTGCTGAATGATTTTCCGCAATGGCAGCTCTGTTTTGCGTTTGGATTCTGGAAAACCAGATGGCCGGTCAGCCCAGTTTCTACGTAATCCACCGTCATTCCTGACACAAAAATTAGCGCTCGTGGAGTCACGTAAACATTAAGGTTATCTTTTTCCCAAAAGAAATCAGATTCGTCGACTTGTTCAACAGGATCAACGACATAGGTTATACCTTGACATCCGCCGGAAATGACATCGAACCTCACGCCCAGGCATTTCTTTTCGGAAATCGTTTTCCTGAGGAAATTCATGGCTGCATTTGTAAAATCTATACAGTCTTTCATGACGTTTTTCCTTTCTTGGATTTATAATTTTCTATGGCTTTGGCAACGGCTCCTTCTACAAGGACGGAGCAATGAGCCTTAACCGGAGGAAGAGATAGATATTCTGCAACTTCATTGTTTGTTATATTGCGAGCTTCGGTTAGATTCTTTCCAAGTATCCAATTTGTAACCAGAGCGCTGGATGCTATAGCGGCGCCACAGCCAAATGCTTTGAACTTCGCCTCGGAAATTTTTCCATCTTCGCCCACTTTGATTTGAAATTTTATCACATCACCGCAGGCAGGAGAGCCTACAACTGCAGTTCCAACATTTTCATCGTTTTCATCGAGGCTTCCAACGTTTACAGGGTTTTCATAGAGATCAATAACTCTTTTAGAATAACTCATGGGAAATACTCCATTATTATTGCCAAATTGGACTCATAGCTCTCATGCGTTTCACCACTTCCACCAATTTTTCTGACACGTATTTCACTTCTTCGAGTGTGGTGAACCTTCCAATGCCTATGCGTAGCGACGAGTGGGCCAGGTCTTCATGGACAGCCAGTGCCTGTATCACATGAGACGGCTCCAGAGTTTTGGAGGTACAGGCGGATCCTGAAGATATGCAAACGTCACTCATGCCCAACATTACGGATTCTCCTTCTACTCCCTTGAAGCTAAAATTCAAACACCCGGGAATCCTTTGCTCAGGGTCGCCATTGAGATACACCTCGTCTAGGCTATTGAAAATTTTTTCAATGAAATAATTTTTGAATTCCAGTAGTCGCTCTCTCTCCGTCGACATTTCCTCGGCGGCAATGCGACAGGCTTCGCCGATACCAACGCACAGCGGAGTGGGAAGTGTGCCGGAGCGCATTCCATTTTCCTGTCCGCCACCATGAAACAGCGGCTTAAGTCGCAGAGGAGGATCCTGTCTTACGTAGAGAGCGCCAATGCTTTTTGGGCCGTAGATTTTATGTCCTGAGATACTCAGCATATCCACCAGAGATATGTCTACGTCTACTTTTCCCACCGCCTGGGCGGCGTCCGAGTGAAATAAAACACCGTGTTGGCGGCAGAGATCGCTGATTTCCTTGATGGGTTGGCAAACTCCTATCTCGTTATTTACCCAACCAACGGAAACTAAAACGGTTGGCTTGGCAAGGGAATCGGCCAGAAAATCAAGATCTATAAGTCCATTCTTATGCACCGGAACAACCACTTCCTCAAATCCTTCTCGAGACATGGCGTGAACTGCTTCCAGAACGCACTTATGTTCGATGACGCAGGTAATTATCCTATCGCCTTTTTTCCCATAG
>JAITRK010000087.1 GCA_031288435.1 Holosporaceae bacterium | reverse complement strand
CACCACCTCGTCCACCTGGCTGGCGGATATTCCAGCGTCTTTTAGCGCCGCTTTGCATGGCTCCATGGTCTTATTTATAATGTCTTCCACCAGAGATTCCAGCTTGGCGCGGGTTAACTTCGTGGTCAGGTGCTTTGGTCCTGACGCGTCCGCTGTGATAAACGGCAGATTAATCTCGGTTTCAATGGCGCTGGACAATTCTATTTTGGCTTTCTCGGCAGCCTCTTTGAGGCGCTGCAGAGCCATGCTATCCTTCCGTAGATCAATTCCATTCGATTTCTTAAATTCTTCGGCCAGATGATCGATGATTCTTCGATCAAAATCCTCGCCACCCAAGAATGTATCGCCATTGGTAGCTCGGACTTCGAAAACTCCTCCGCCGATTTCCAAGATCGATACGTCGAAAGTTCCTCCACCAAGATCGTAGACAGCAATAATTCCAGAGCTCTTCTTATCCAAACCGTAGGCCAGGGCCGCCGCCGTAGGTTCGTTTATGATGCGCAGTACATTCAGCCCAGCTATCTTGCCGGCATCCCGGGTAGCCTGCCGCTGTGCATCATTAAAATAAGCCGGCACGGTGATAACAGCCTCGGTTACTTTTTCTCCGAGAAAATTCTCCGCCGCCTCTTTCATCTTTTGAAGTATGAAGGCGCTTATCTGGCTAGGACTATATTTAACCCCGCGAGTACTGACCCAGGCGTCTCCGTTATCAGAGGCGACTATATCATAGGCAGAGTTATATTTATTTAGGTACTCGTCGTTCCTTTTTCTGCCAATCAATCTTTTAATGGCATAAAAAGTATTCTTGTAGTTGGTAACTGCCTGCCTTTTGGCGGCATGCCCTACTAATTTTTCATTATTTTCCGCAAAAGCCACTATCGACGGAGTAGTCCGAAAACCCTCCGCATTCTCTATGACGCGCGGATTCTTACCATCCATTATGGCCACGCAAGAATTTGTCGTGCCAAGATCTATACCAATAACTTTACTCATTTTGATCCCCTTTCCTAGGCAAACCAGATCCCAAAGCCCTCGCTTGGCGCTTTGCGATCGCAAAAACACGGCAGAACCCTATCATAGGCGCCCCGCCATCTCGAAACCATTCCGAGAATACTGCTATTGTATCGCAATTAATGAAAAAGTCAACTGTTTTGACGTTGTATGCGGTCACGGCAAACGAAACAAACAAACTATCCAAAAAATTCTAAAAAAAATCCGAATGTTAATCATTTAGTAATCAAAATAATGTTTACTGGTGCAGTTGATGGTTTTATTGTTTTATTGGGAGTTGAACATGTTGTCTAAAATAACCAATTTTATGAAAGATGGTTCTGCTGGAGCAACTGCAATCGAATATGCGCTCATAGCTAGTCTCATCGCCGTGGTCGCAATTGCTGGTATGAAGGTTGTTGGAAACAAAATTCTATCCAAGCTGAATACAGTTTCAAATGAAATGGGAACATAGGCGCCCCGCCATCTCGAAACCATTCCGAGAATGCTGCTATTGTATCGCAATTAATGAAAAAGTCGACTGTTTTGACGTTGTATGCGGTCACGGCAAACTATCCAAAAATCCGAATGTTAATCATTTAGTAATCAAAATAATGTTTACTGGCGCAGTTGATAGTTTTATTGTTTTATTGGGAGTTGAACATGTTGTCTAAAATAACCAATTTTATGAAAGATGGTTCTGCTGGAGCAACTGCAATCGAATATGCGCTTGGGCACGAGGTTATTTAGCGCTCGCTATAAAAAATTAGCAATGAAAAATGGTATTATATTGTTATAATTTTTCATTATAGTTACAATGTTTGTGCCAGAATTTCGGCAATAGCGGCTGGCAGCGTTGCCATTCATCTGTGAAGGGGCGCTCCTAGATTTTTTACAGCATTTTCTTCAGCAGCGCGGCAAAATTTCGAAAAAAATATCTCGCCTCAACGAGGCCTTTCAACCTATTGAAAAATTCCGCAGAACTTTATGCAACATAGAAAAATCGACAGAATTATGGTGAAGATCGTCTAGTTTATAATTAATGGTCATCCTTGTCAAACCATCGCAAAGCTGCTTCTTAATAATTTTTTTTGGGGGGATATAAGGATCATATCCTATATATAAAAGATCCATTGTTCTACCAAACAATCGGCATAAAGGGCTATTCTTGAAATTATATGCCGATATGATTTTTTGATAACTATTAACAATAAATTCGTCAGAGTTTATTTCTCTTTCTTTCTCTTCCTCTTGTAATCTCACAATTTCGAGATATACCATTAAAACCCTTTTGCTTTCCGATATTTTTGTAAGAAGTCGATTAATTCTGCGGTCATATTTTTCCTTAACAAGAAGGAACGACTCCTTTCTGTTTTTATCGTAATTTTTGGGGAAATCATGATTAAATAACATATTATTGCTTTTATTACGATATATATCATGTTCTAAAGGTGAACATATATATTCCAGGTCTTCGTACTCAATAAAGTTTTTGAATTTATTGCCCAAAATATCAATAGATCCTTTAAAATACTGATGTGATACCCAATCAAATGGATAAGAAAAATTTTGTAATTGTCTATTCCGGAGTAACGTACTACAACTACAGGCTCCTCCTATCCCAAATATTAGGTCATATTTTTTCGTATACATTATTCTACAGAGCTTCACAAGTTTGCTTTTTGCCACTCCACAGAAATTCTCTATTCCGTTCACGTGCATTCCTTTATTAGCAAAAACATCGATAACTCTTATGAGCCGAACAGCCTAAGTCTTTCGCTCAGCCAGGTATTTCTAGCGGCGATTTTATTGTTATTGACAGCGATGAACATGGCTTTCTTGCTGCCGATGACAACAACCAGTTTTTTCCCACGGGTAATGCCTGTGTAAAGCAGATTTCGCTGCAGCATCACATAGTGAGACATAACAAGAGGCAATACCACCACCGGATATTCCGATCCCTGGCTTTTGTGAATTGAAACAGCATAGGCCAGCATTAGCTCGTCCAATTCATGGTATTCATAGATAATCTCGCGGCCGTCGATATTGGCGGAAATCTGCTGATTTTCGGCGTCTATGCCGTAGATAAATCCGATATCTCCGTTGAATACGTTTTTGTTATAGTCGTTGCGAATTTGCATGACTTTGTCGCCAACGCGATAGCGTCGACCTCCACGAGTAATCTCGAACCCTTTTGGATTTAGGATTTCCTGCAGCGATTCGTTCAGCCGTGCCGTGCCGACCGGACCGCGATTCATGGGAGTAAGCACCTGTATTTCGCTTCGTGGATCGTAGCCGAATTTCCGTGGAATACGCTCCTTTACCATCGATAAAATTTTGTCCAGGACTTTCTCCTGATCGTCTTCGTTTAGAAAATAAAAGTCCGAACCGTCCTCGTTATCGATTTTTGGGTAGTAGCCGCCGATAATTTTATGGGCGTTCACAATTATGGAAGAATTCCGTGCCTGACGGAAAATTTCGTTTAATTCCACCTTCGGAAAGGCATTGGAATTGATAATATCTCTCAGAACATTGCCGGCGCCAACCGAAGGTAACTGATTTACGTCGCCGACCAGAATCAGGGTTGCCGACGGCGGAATTGCTTTGAGCAGGTGATACATAAGTAATGTATCAATCATGGAGGCCTCGTCCAGAATTATCAGATCGCAGGTCAGCTGATGACTCTCGTTGCGTTTGAAGCCGCCGTTTATCGGATCAAATTCCAACAGCCTATGAATGGTCTTTGCCTCTAGGCCCGAGGCTTCGGACATGCGCTTTGCCGCTCGTCCAGTTGGCGCGGCCAGCAAAATTTTATCGGTTACCAGCGAAAAAATTTCCAGGATCGCCCTGGTTATGGTTGTCTTTCCCGTGCCAGGGCCTCCGGTTACCACCATCAATTTGTTTCTAACTGCTTCACGTACCGCCTCAATCTGCATTGCAGCAAGCCGAATGGATAACCTCTTCTGGGCGTATTTCATGGCTACATCAGAGTATATTTTTTTCGTGTTTCTGGGAGAATCCAGAATTCCCAGAAGCATTCTCGCTATCTGAACTTCGGCCAGATGATAGCCGGCAAGAAAAACGCCGCTGGTGGAGTATCCCTCCCTCTCCAAATCTTCAGTTACAATTTTATTATCCGCCAGAAGCGATTCTAGCGCTATTTTCAGATTGTCTTCGGCGACGTCAAGTATTTCTTTGGCTTTATCGATTAGCGTATCCAGCGGACAATAGACATGGCCGTCTTCCACAAACTCGCGCAGCGTAAACATAATTCCCGCCTCCGCCCGCTGCGGAGATTGCGTGTCAAATCCAAGCTTTTGCGCAATTTTATCAGCCGTGAGGAACCCTATGCCGAAAATATCCTGCGCCAATCGATATGGATTCTCAGTTACCACACTGATGGAGTTGTTACCATATCTTTTGTAAATTTTACTGGCGTAGGCGGAACTTATTCCGTAACTCTGGAGAAAAACCATGACGGAGCGAATTTCTT
>JAITRK010000053.1 GCA_031288435.1 Holosporaceae bacterium | reverse complement strand
AGATGAAGTTCTCCCATCCCTTTTATGATGGTTTGCCCCGTTTCCTCGTTCATGCTAACGCGAAGCGAAGGATCCTCCGCCACCAAACGGGAAAGAGCCACGCCCATCTTTTCCTGATCCGCCCTCGATTTTGGCTCAAGAGCCATTTCGATGACCGGGTCCGGAAATTCCATCTTTTCCAGTAGCAATGGATTAGCAGCAGAACACAGTGTATCGCCAGTGGTAGCACATTTCAGTCCGCAGGCTGCAATTATGTCGCCGGCATAGGCTTCTTTTATGTCTTCGCGATTATTTGCATGCATTAGCAGCAACCGCCCTACCCTCTCCCGCTCTCCCTTTGTGGAATTCATCACATAGCTACCGGATTCAAGAACTCCAGAGTAAATGCGCAGAAATGTCAAATGTCCAACGAAAGGATCGTTCATAACCTTAAAAGCCAAAGCGGCCAAATGTTCTTTGTCGTTTGGCTGCCTCGTAATTACTGAATTATCATCCACTCCACGCCCAACGATTTCTCTTATATCCGTTGGAGCCGGCAGAAAGTCAACAACGCCGTCCAATAACGTCTGCACGCCTTTGTTTTTAAAGGCGCTGCCGCAAAATACCGGAACAAAATCTCCGGCTATCGCTCCCTTCCGTATACAGCGCAGCAATTGTTCCACCGATGGTTTTTGGCCCTCCAAATATGCCTCCATGAGATCGTCGTCCTGTTCGACGGCCATTTCCACCAGTCGCTTGTGATACTCGGCAACATCTTCTGCATACTTTTCCGGAACATCAACTGTTTCATACTCCGCACCCATGGTTTCGTCTTTCCAGTGATAGGCGCAGCAACGCAATATGTCTATTACACCAATAAAATCGCTTTCCAACCCGTCCGGAATTTGCATAACCATTGGACGAGCGCCAAGGCGATCCACAACCATGTCGACGCAGCGGAAAAAATTAGCGCCGGTTCGATCCATTTTATTCACAAAACAGATGCGCGGCACTTTGTACTTATCAGCCTGACGCCAAACGGTCTCTGATTGAGGCTCTACACCGGCGACTCCATCGAAAACGGCAATGGCGCCATCAAGAACTCTTAAAGATCGTTCCACCTCTATGGTGAAATCAACGTGTCCAGGCGTGTCAATTATATTTATGCGATGATTCTTCCAATAGCATGTAGTAGCTGCCGAGGTTATGGTAATGCCGCGCTCCTGCTCCTGCTCCATCCAGTCCATGGTGGCTTCGCCCTCGTGTACTTCCCCAATTTTATGTGATCGACCTGTATAAAACAGGATTCGCTCGGTGGTTGTAGTCTTGCCGGCGTCAATATGAGCCATGATACCAATGTTTCTATACCGTTCGATGGGAGTGCTGCGAGACATAATTACCACCTATAATGTGCAAATGCTTTGTTGGCTTCGGCCATTTTGTGGGTATCATCCCGTTTTTTGACAGATCCGCCTCTGCCGTTGTAGGCGTCCAGCAATTCTCCGGCCAATTTTAATACCATAGTTTTCTCGGAACGTTTACGGGCATTGGCAATTAGCCATCTTATCGCCAGCGCCTGCGCTCTTTCGCTGCGTACCTCCACCGGCACCTGGTATGTGGCTCCGCCAACTCTGCGGGACTTGAGCTCCACAGACGGACTCACATTATTTAGAGCCTCTTCAAAAACTTCTAAACCAGATTTATTAGATTTTTTCTGAATTTGGGCGAATGCCTCGTGGAGAATTCTCTCGGCAATTGATTTTTTGCCGTCGTGCATGGCTGCACTGATGAATTTTGTAACCACCAGACTTCCGAACTTAGGATCCGGCAACACTTCTCGTTTCTCAGCGGCTCTTCTACGTCCCATAAAACCCTCCGTTACTTTGGCCGTTTAGCGCCATATTTGGATCGCCCCTGGCGTCTATTCTTTACGCCCTGCGTATCCAACGCGCCACGAATAACATGATATCTTACACCAGGCAGGTCTTTTACGCGACCGCCCCTTATCATTACAACCGAGTGCTCCTGCAGGTTATGGCCCTCACCGGGAATGTGACAGGCAACTTCGAAACCACTGGTTAGACGAACGCGGGCTATCTTTCGCAGAGCCGAGTTCGGCTTTTTTGGCGTAGTGGTTGTAACGCGTGTACAAACGCCACGTCGCTGCGGACAGGACAAAAGCGCCGGAACACGATTTCTCTTAGCAACGTCCTTCCTGGGATTTCTGATCAACTGATTAATTGTCGGCATACGCCCCTTCCCTATAATTAACAAAACACAACCGTGGAAGCCCCATCTGGGAAACCCATCGGCAATTCAACCCTTGCAGGCGCAGCATACTACTCGCTGATTCATGATTAGTCAATCCCCTGTACCGCAAGTGACCGCTTATTTGCGCCGATTCCATGCATGACAATCCATAAGATACACACATATACGTTAACTAACAGTGTATTATTTCGTACAATTTCTTTTATAAAACCTTCGAACATTTTGCAGTCACAATTCTTGCCAGAATTCTTTTACTTTAGAGAAAAATCCAGAAGATTGAGGATGAGTATCGCTTTCTCTGTCGAATTCTTCCAGCAATTCTTTTTGCTTTTTCGTCAGATTCACTGGAGTTTCGACCTTCGCATGAATCAGCATATCTCCGCGCAAAGAACTGCGAACGACAGACATCCCCTTATTCCGCAGCTTTAGAATACTACCCGATTGCGTACCGGCCGGAATTTTTATTAGCGCCTTCTTGCCATCTATGGTCGGGACTTCCACTTCTCCGCCCAACGTGGCCGTTGTAATTGAAATCGGCACGTCGCAGTGAATGGCGTCTCCCTCTCGCCGGAACAATTGATGCGGCTTAATGGAAATGAAAATATACAAATTTCCAGCGCTTCCACCACGAATGCCGGCCTCGCCTTCGCCGGATAATCTAATCTTGGCGCCGTTTTCTATGCCAGCTGGAATGGATACATTGATATCCCTTACGCTGCCTATGCGCCCCGCTCCGCGACAATTTTTACAGGAATTTTCTATTATGTGTCCAGTGCCGTTGCAAGAATTACAGGTTCTTTCCACAGTGAAAAATCCCTGGGAAAAACGCTGACGGCCACTACCGCGACAAGATGGACATTTTTTCGGTTTTTCACCTTTTTCTGATCCGGTACCTTTGCATTCCTTACAGGCCACATTGGTTTTTACTTTTAGATCGATGTTTTTTCCGCTGAATGCCTCTTCCAGTGTAATTGCAATGTCATATCGCAGGTCGGAGCCTCGCATATCCACGCGTTCCGAGTGCATCGAAGAAGCAGCTGAAAAAAAATCCTCAAATATGTCGGAAAATCCTGAGGAGGAGCTAAAGTTAAATCCGTTGTTGTAGAAACCGCCTCCATCTCCGCCACCACCACCGGAAGACATATTTTTATAGGCACTGTGACCGTAGCGATCATAGGCGGCTTTTTTTTGCGGATCTTTTAGCGTCTCGTAGGCCTCGTTTATTTCTTTAAATTTCGCTTCGGCGGCCTTATCTCCCTTATTTCTGTCCGGGTGATATTGCATTGCCAACTTGCGGTACATTTTTTTTATATCGCCGTCGCTCGCAGTCTTTGTTAACCCAAGTATTTCATAGTAATTACTAGACATGTTTAAATCCTAACCATAGGCAGACACAAAACACGCGCCGGTGCAATAGCAACGGCGCGAAAAACGTTGTCAAAGTTACTGACCGCCTTCTTTTTCCGTGAAATCGGCGTCCACAACATCATCATCCTTCGTTCCGCCCGATGGCTGTGAAGGCGCAGCCTCGGCTGCGGCTTTATTGATGACTTCTCCAGCCTTGGACATGACCGACAATAATTTTTCCGAAGCGCCTTTGATTATACTAATATCTTCGCTTTCCAAGACTTTTTGCAGATCCTC
>JAITRK010000023.1 GCA_031288435.1 Holosporaceae bacterium | reverse complement strand
GAAAATATATATATAAAATTCTAAATCGTCGGACAAAACCGTGTCTAGACGCTAATAGGGTATGGTGCGTCGCGTCGAAGCTTGACGAGGCAAACATGCACACGACGGCGCAACATTTGGTTGGGAAACATGATTTTTCAACTTTCCGCGCCGCCGGATGCCAATCAAAATCTCCGCTAAAAACCATAAACAGCATAGAAGTCACACGAGATGGAGATCTACTAACCATTACGGTGGCTGCGCGATCGTTTTTGTATCGACAGGTGCGAAATACTGTTGGATCTCTGTTCCTTGTTGGATGCGGGAAATGGTCTCTTGCAGAGTTTATGAAAGCTTTTATGGCACGAGACCGCAGACAGGGCGGCCCAACGGCTCCAGCTCATGGATTGTATTTCGTGGGAACAAAATATTCATAAAACCTCGAGATATGGCGTTGCTCTGTTCTTTCTGAGCCGATTTTGCACAGAGATAATTTGACGTCGCAGAGTTGACTTCTTTGATTTTTTATTTTGCACGACCCGTGGCTACACGCTGGATTTCCATTGCGATGTAGTTGCTGTAATTGCTTTTGTTCATTCAAAAATCTTTGTCGCTCTTTATTTTGTTGCTGCTGATTAGAGCCATGGCAATTCCACAGCAATAATTGCTGTCGTAATACATGACCTTTTTGTCTATGCGTATTCTGTACCTTGTCCATGCCATCAACATTTGATAATAGTAATGTCATGGCCGCCAAAGCAATTAGCCTGGTCATAATAAATTTTTCTCCTTTTTTAATAATCCGTAGTGAAAATTACAGACAACAAGCGAAAATAGCAAGCATTTTTTATTATTTTCCAGTGATATTATTTTGCTTTTGCTTTTATGCGTGCGGCGATTGTCGCTGGCATGCCCGCCAACCGGGAAGCGATTTTGTCTTGAAAAAGTCCATTTATATGTCTAGATTATCTGCGTACTCTATTTATTGATTGGAAGAAATTGCATGTCAGGGCATTCGCAGTTTAAGAATATTATGTATCGGAAGGGCGCCCAGGATGCCCGCCGGGCTAAAGTTTTCTCGAAAATCGGTCGAGAGATTACCGTCGCCGTGAAGGAAGGAGGCACGGATCCCGAGAGCAATTCTCGCCTGCGTTCCGCGCTCATAAGCGCAAAGTCCGAGAACATGCCCAACGACAATATAGATCGCGCCATAAAAAAGGCCGTGGGCAACGAAGTCGGCGTTGATTATCAATCGGTAAGATACGAAGGATATGGTCCAGGCGGCGTGGCCATAATTGTGGAAGGATTGACCGATAACAAAAATAGAACGGCTCCGGAGGTACGGTCTGCGTTTTCCAGATTTTCCGGAAGCCTTGGCGAAACCAATAGCGTAAGTTTTCAGTTTGAGCATGTTGGATACGTGCGCTATGGCTGTGCAAACGTTTCTGAGGAAGATATATTTGAAACTGCATTGGAAGCTGGCGCCGATGACATTGTCTCGGAGGACGATAGTTTTGAGATTATCTGTCCGCTGGAGCATTTTTCATCCCTAAGAGAGGCTCTCTGGAAAAAATTCGGCGAGCCGTCCGAGGCAAGTGTAATATGGAAGCCGAAAAACACCGTGCCTGTAAGCAATGAGAACGCAAAAATGCTGGAAAAATTGATCGAATTACTGGAGGACAACGACGACGTGCAATCAGTAACCACCAACGCCAGTTTTCCAGAAAACTAGCGCTTTTTCTAATAGCCTTCTCTGAGATCTGTTGCGTGAAAAGTTTCAGTATAAAAGACTTGAAAATAGAGATAGCCATTTTGGCTGTGGTGTGCCTGCTCTTTAACGCAATTTCATACATTAATTTCAATGGACTCTATATAGATTTTTTTGATGCCGACGATTACATGAGAATGGTTAGGATCAAAGAATTTTTCAAACATTTTGATTTATCAAATAATGTGATAGAGAGAAGCAACGTTCCATTTGGTTGCAGTTTGCACTGGACTCGTTTCTATGATTTTTTCATCATAATTCCATCATATATATTGAGTTTTTTTACGGGCTCCATTGACAAAGCAATAGAATATGTTGCTTTCTGCATTAGTCCAGTTATTAAAATTATCAGCTCGGTTGTTCTATTTAGAATAGCCGGCGTACTTTTGCCCAGAGACGACGCTTTTTTATGTGCCGCCATATTTGTATCGCATGTTTTGCTGTTGCCGGTTGAATCGTTTGGCAGACCGGATCATCACGCTTTCATAGGCTTACTCATGCTGATGTTTATAGACTGTGTTATAGGATGGCTATCTGCGCTGGACACAAACAAATCTCCGCCAAAACTTAGCCAGAGAGCTTTCTGGTTGGCTGCTGTGACAGCTCTGTGTCTGTGGACTTCTCCGGAAACACTGATACCAATTCTTTTAGCAAACGCCGTCCTATTTGCTGCGACTTTATATTACCGACGTGGCTTATCATGGCTGCTGCTAGCAAATTTAATGACGACTTTCATTATTGGAACCATAATTTTGGACGCCGTCACGAATAATTTAATGCTGTTTATGATAATTATGGCCATAGTAGCGCTGGTTTCAATATTTCTGGCACAGGATAATTGGATCGATGGCGGCGCAATGGCTGTGCTGGCGGTGCTGATGATTATGATTCCTTTTACTACAACAATCGCCATCGCCGAATATGATAAAATATCCATCGTGCATTTTGCCCTTTTTGCCTGCGGATCGATTTTTTTCGGATTTAGCGCATTTGTGGAAAAGCTGCCCCATGTGTCGGACAGAAATAAGATCCTGCTATACGTCGTCGCTTCGATTATTCTGGCCGGCGTATTTCTATTTTCCTATCCAAAATTTATATATGGGATGGAAGCAGACATCAGTAAGCATCTGAAAGAAATTTGGCTGAGTAAAGTGCAAGAAATGCAGT
>JAITRK010000020.1 GCA_031288435.1 Holosporaceae bacterium | reverse complement strand
ATAGATCCGGAACTGAGAAAATCGTTAATAAAACTCGGACACAAACGAGCCAAATATTTCGAGGATAACGACGCAATGATTAATTCCTATATACGCGCTTTCGAAAAAACAATGGCTAGCCGCAACACTGCGCATTGACAACCAATTGTTCTTTGTTAGAATAACTCGGTCTTTATTTTTATGTAAAAAAATAAAAATGAAAAAAGTTTTTATATGTTTTTTTCTATCTTTCTACGTAATACAGTGTGTGCTTGCCAGAAGTTCTGCTGATACTAAACAAAAAAAAGAATCTACCAGCGTAAATGAAAAAGCTAAAAACTCTAAAAAAGCGCCGGAAAAGCTAAAAACTCGAGATACCATTACTCGGCAGGTACGTAGGGCTCTAAAATTTGTGAATAGGAAATTTGGCTCGTTGTTTAACGATCCGCATCATGACGCATACGATGACAATGACGCTGAAGATGAAGATACAAATGCTGCCATCGAGCAAAAACACGGACTGTCATCTTCAAAAATAGAGACAGCTTTGGTCAACGCCATGGAGAAAGTCGTCTGCATTTCAGAAGAAGGAAAATCATTTGTGCCTCATATTGCCGCACTTATTTATATTGTGGCCGGACTGCGCGTAGATCCAGATAGCATTATAGACTCTGTACGGCTGGCGACATTCAGCAACGATAGATTTAGCATTGAAAGCGACGCCACTCGCCAATTAATAGCAAAGGCCTGCGCTAAAATCATAGATGGTGAAGACGTCGACCCTCTTCTTTCATGTGTCGCGACATTTCCATCGGCAGATCGCAACGATTTCTATAAAAAGACAAAACCTTATTTGAAAAAAATGTGTTACATGCTACTCGGTAGAAACAATGACAATACAGCTGACATTCCAGGCTTTTACAATGAAGATCTAACGAAATCTATTTCTATGATTCATGATTTTTTGAAAACTTTACATAAGTTGAATCTAGCATTGTCTATTTATTGTCCAATTTATGCGGTGCTATCTAAATTTGAAGAATATCTGGCGAAAAAACCGATACCGTCAAGAAGCAAGATAGTAGACGCAATGAAAAAAGATAAATTTGTTGAGGACGCTATAAAATGTATCAAAGATTCCATTGAGTTTTATAAAATCTACGATAAAAAGTACGTGGAATTTTTCATGACTGCAGCGTGGGATTCATTGAATGGAAGCATAATACACAAAATCTACAACTCTCGCAATTATAAGTGGAGCGACGGGAACAAGACAGTTAGAGAAAAAGTTTCCAACGTCGTGCTTTTTTTCTTTGATGAAAAGTCTGTGAAGGAAAGCGCGGAGCCTTCCGCTGAGCGGGAGGTTATCTATAAATTCGTTGATCTTATATCGAAAGTTGACGCGTCCATATGTTCCAACGCAGGCGCGCAAAAATAAATGACGGCTGGCGACTGGCGCGATCGCATGCCGGCCATATTTATCCATTAGTTAACGTTTTTAGCTTCTTGGTAATTGGCGTTAGTGCTGGATTTTATATCGTCGGCAATATTGCTCAATGCCGTTTCCAATTCTGATTCGGAATTTACGGTATACATGTAAGGTGTAGAAGTTCCTGTAGCGCAATTATCAAGATAAGAATAGTTGTAGGATTCTTCTGCAGACGAAGAGTTGCCCAGTTGACGCGTCATGTATTTTGATGGGCATCTATATTTTATAATGTAAACCTTGGTATTGGCATTACTTTTTAAGTTTTTTGCGGCCTCATCCGTTAGCTCTTTTAGCGCTGTTGTTGCATCTTTGTTGATAGTTTTTGTGTTTTCAGTCGTTTGTGTTTGATATTTTGTGGCGAGAAGATGATTAACCGGATACGTAACCTCAGTTGCTATCAAATAGGCGCTATTACTAATAGACGTACTAATCTCAATGTTATTGGAACTACCTCTGGTGGATTCTGAAAATATTCTAGTAATACCAGGCGCATAATATCCATAAAAGGTTTTGTTTGGCATGGCTAAATTTAGTGTGAACGGGTTCGTTGAGTATTCTTGCGATATAAAAGTACAATCTCCGGCATAGGTCGTGGGAATAACATTTGGACGGCAGGAAGAAGAATTTATGGAATGCAACTGGCTCTCAGAATCATAATTGCTATAATTGTTGGTAATATCGATATTGTCATCCTTAATTGCTGGATTTTTGCTCCAATTCACTAGGCGCGAGTTTTCTCGCCAGGAGAAGTTTGGATATTTGCTTACGATTCTGTTATCTAACGTTACCTGTGCTGAAATTAGTTTTATCTTAGTCATAGAGAAGCTAATTTTATATGTGACTACATCACTGTTTTCTTGCGTTGCGGCCTTCGTCACAGTAAGATCTGCAGGATTCACATAAAACGTTTCTTTGGATCGCACCTGCTTCTCGCTGGTGTCGCTTATGGCTCTTCCATAGGTTTCGCTCTTTAATCGGAACTTCCCATCGCTTGTGGCTCCTCCATCCAGTGGTGCCACTGTAATAGATAGAGATTTTATTCCGTATGTTGTATTGACCTGCAGGTCGCCGGTTGAGTTTGTTTCTGGAACAGTTCTAAATCCGTTCGTATTTACAGTACTTCCAGAAAAGGTTAAGGTGCAGCCATTTTTAGTGTTGTTGGTTTGAGAGCTGAAGTCTATGATATTGTGGCCTTTTACAGTATCCTGATATTTCATTGACGCTGAAACCAACCGGATGTTTTCCATTGGTATGGTTATCGACGTGGCGTTATTCAATGAGATATTTTTCGTAGTATTACCGCTAATTTCCGATCCGTTGAATTTAAATGCAGGAATTATGGTTGTTGACGGCGTCGATGCAGCATTGCAATAGGCTGCGTAGCCATCGCTGGCTATGGCTACAAATATGTTATTTCCATAACTTATGGCGGACCAACCTGAATTACTACTAACGGACTCCAGAGGGCTTCCCATTAACGTCCATGCCGCTCCGCCATCTGTAGAACAGTAAACGCTTCCGTTTGAGCTAATGGCGACAAATTTATCATCGCCATAACAAAGACCTATATATCCCATTGTACTAAAGCTACCAGGACTAGACCAAGTAATTCCTGTGGATGAATAAGCGATGTTATTGTAGTAGCATATGGCCAGGAACCTATCAACATTGTTATATTTCCCGCAGGTGGCTGCGCCATCCCATCCATAACTTTGTATACTGGAGAGAGGACGTATAAACTCCCAACTACTTCCGTCGGACGAATAGGCCACATAGGCGTCTCCGTTTGTTATAATAAACTTGCCGTTGCCGTAGGCGATTCCACCGTACCAATAGCTGCTTCTAGAGCCGCTTGGGCCTGTTACGGTACTCCAGGTGGCGCCATCGGACGAATAGGCGATATATCCGTTCCAACTCACGGCGACAAATTTTCCTCCGCCGTAGGCCATACCTCTCCATTCTCCAGACGGTAAAGTGCCGCCACTTTGCCAAGTTTTTCCATCGGACGAATAAGCTACATATCCACTATAATTTACAGCGTAGAACTTACCGTTACCATAGGCTATGTTTCTGGTTTCCCAGTAACCGCTATTGATGCTAGTAGATAAATTAGTGTCGGATGCCTGCCATTTTGTTAGATCAAGCAGACCAGGGCTGACAATGTTTGTTATTGGCTTCGAATCGTTTTTTTCCACCGTTACATAAAGGTTCTCGCCGGCTTTAGATGTGGTAAATGTTCCGCTAAAACTAGTATGGTCGCTGCATTGGAGTCCATATCCGTTTTTATAGCTTGTTTGACCAGTTGTCGTTGTATAAGATAGAATTTC
Source organism: Holosporaceae bacterium (assembly GCA_031288435.1). Next base: position 873 of record JAITRK010000020.1, on the reverse strand, counting down.
GCCGCTGGTTTCTCCGTTCTTAAAATTTATTGTATCGCAGTTTTTAAAACCTAAGTCTTCGACGTCGGTTGGATTGTGCTTAGTTATTTGATGAGAAATTTCGGCAGAAATCAGCCTAATCATTTTCATATCAAACCTGATGCAGTATTTCCCACCTTCTTTTGAGTTAGAAATATCTGAGTCATTGATTGTGAAGGTTGTTTCTTCATTAATATTAATATTAGTATCATTTTTATATGCGGATGTGGAACTACTGTTTAAATTTGTAAATTTTATTGAACTGACTTCGGCGTTTGTTGTTAATTCATTTTTTGCCAAATATACGTTGGAAGTATGCGCATAGAACGTACTATTTTCAAAAAATGTTCCGTACCATTCTCCAGAATGAATTGAGGACAAGCCTGTAGACTGGTTTTGCCAGGAGCTTCCGCTATCGTCAGCACAGTAAGCTGCTATTGCGCTATAAGACACGGCCATAAGTTTTCCGTCTCCATAGCTAAGTCCTCCCCAACTGCCGCTGGTAATGCTAGAGAGTGAAGTGGATCCTGTGGTATTTTCTTGCCAGGAGCCGGTGGTCGGATCGTCTGTTGTGGCTACTTTGCCGTTGGACGATATGGCGACAAACTTTTTGTTGCTGCCGACTGCCGTGACTCCTCTCCATGTGGCGCTTGGTAGTACTCCAGTCCTTATGGTCCAGGAAAGGCCGTCAGATGAATAGGCTATGGATGTTCCAGCTAAAACAAGAAATATATTATGTCCATAACACATTGCGGTTGAGCCTGAGCCTAGCGAGCTTTTGGTTGTTGAGTCAATAATTGTTCCGCCGCTTTTCCAGGTGGCGCCATCCGTGGAATACGCCGTATATCCGCTTCC
>JAITRK010000062.1 GCA_031288435.1 Holosporaceae bacterium | reverse complement strand
CTACCGAATTGCGTCTGTTATTGGCTGTAAAGTACGCCGCCAGAACAGTGCTCAATATGGCCAGCACCATATAAAAACTATCGTATTTGAACAGCATATCCGCAGCAAGATATATGTTTACTGCAGCAGGCAGAAAACATAACAACAAGAAGTTCAGAGCGTTTTCGCGTACAAACGTTTTTTTTAGAATGACGGCGCCATAGGCCAATGCGGCGCAGGATAAAATATGATTGAATGGAGATATGTCAAAGACCAGGCTGGAAAAATGGAACAAGCATTCCAAAAGCGCCGTTATAACTCGTCCATGCTGTCCGCAGGAATAGCCAAGAACATTTCTCACATAATCTTCCGTGTGTGGATATCTGGAAAATATTATGGAGAGATATGCGCAAATAGTAGCGCCCCAAAAAAACAGAAACTCGTGCAGCAGGCCTCTGTTCTCTCTGCAAAATATATCAATTCCACGGAAATTTGCTCTGATGCTTTTCGACGCAAACATAGTATCATCCGAGAACATCAGTGTTCCTCTAGTACTGTACATACACAATAATTACAAACCACATTGTAATCTTCGTAGTGCAGCTATGTTATACAACTCCTTCGAGTAAATTGGCAAATTATACGCCGACATGACACGTTATAATACAATAATATAAGGACTACTCATAGATAAGTCTAAATATATCAGCAATATCGATAAATTCTTTTCCTAGTAGTTTTCTTATTTTCTTTTCCTGTCCTGAAATTTTTTTTCTAATACCGTTTATTTTTAATCTATATTTTCTTTCTATGTTGACCCCCAACAATGAACGTAATTTGCGCTTGCTTTCGTACATAGTATCGAATATATCAGCCAACATAGGCCAAATAGGTGTAAGAGGAAATTTCCAGCTGCCTTGCATAGGTTTTACAGATGCATCACCTACAGATGTCTTACCTACAAATACATCAAGTACAAATGTATTCGGAAACAATGTGTTTAGCTGGTCAGCAAGAGAAGTTTGATGTAGCGAATCGATTCTTTTACAAAAAGTTCTTACGGTAAGAGCCTTTTGATCTTTTCTAGTTCTTGGCTTCTTGAAGTTTTTAAGATCTTCGGATACCAGAGATTCCATCAGCTTCATTCCGACTAATCTTTTTGCCCCAGATGTTATCGGAATATTATTGCTATTAGGCAGGTCGCATAATGTATCCTTTGCGCATGAGACCGGGGCGCTACAAGTGGCTAGAAAATCTACTTGCTGCATAGCGATGCTACTTGCTTCTGCTGGCAGTGGAGAATTTGCTGACGTAAGTATATTTACTATATTTACATTTACTATATTTGCGGTTGGTGGGAAAAAATTTTGCCGCACTTGGGTTTCCTCCTCCCGCTCCTGCAGAATCGACAGTTTTCTCTCGCGCCTGGCTTGTTTTTTCTCATATCTAGCTTGCTTCCTATCGTATTTCTCTTCTTGTTTTTCTCTCTTATATTCTATATTTTTCTGTATTAACTTCCTTTGTTGTTTTTTTATGCCCCGAGCTTTTTTCTGTTCGTATAAAGAAGTTGGACTGTAGCTATCGATATCAGAATCTATCTCATCAATTTGTATCATAACAGATATTTGCTGTTTCGTTCCAGTTTTCTGAAATAATTCAACGTTAATATTATTCATTGAATTGCAGTAATCAGCATTTAAAAAGAAATAGATTACCGGCGAAATTAATACAATAGATAGCTTTTTCATGTACTTTTCTCCAATTGTTGGGTGAAATTAACGATTAAATAAATTTGCTTGAATATAATTCTTCGTGTTTTTTTGGTAACCAGAGCATAGTACATAAAATACACGAAAACTCCTTAGGCGTAGACAGTACGTGCATTGGCAAATGCAATTAACTGAATAACACAATAAAAACGATTAGTCTATAGAGTATTTGCGTAAAATTTTCGCTTCTTTTTATATGCTCTTTCATAATGAGAAATTATATTTTTGTGATTGATAGAATCCGTTACTGATGCCAATTTGACATGGCTGGGGTGGTAGGATTCGAACCCACGAATGACGGGACCAAAACCCGTTGCCTTACCACTTGGCTACACCCCATTCTACATACTCTATCTAGTTTGCACCCAGCGAAAGCAGGACTGCCCTATGAATGGCTCTGCTGGAAATGCAGTGCAGAATAGCGTAGCAGCACGATTTTTGCAACAGTTGACGAGTTGCTACATATGTTCTACAAAATAAATCATCTTCTTTGTTTGTTCGAATGGGTTGGATATACTGATTTTGTTGTGAAAAATTATACGTGTATAGAATTGAAGAATTAATTATATCCTGGTTCAGGAGCGTGCTGGGAAAAATCACAGGATGGCGCTTGCTAATAGCGGCTCCGTCTCTGTGGGCGATAATTTTCTTTCTGTGTCCATGTTTAATATTACTTAAAATAAGCTTTTCCGACAGTCTCATTTCGTCGCCGCCATATACATCCATTATCGACATGATTTCAGAATATACGCTGCAGATTCGACTGAATCTGTGGAACTATATGACATTATTCACGGATGAAATGTACCTTCGTGGTTTTTTGACTTCTTTCATCATTGCGACCGCGTCCACAACCTGTTGTCTAATTATAGGGTTCCCAATGGCCTATGCCATAGCGCGTTCGCCGGAAAAAATCAGGAGCATATTGTTGATGCTGGTGCTGTTGCCTTTCTGGACGTCGTTTCTCATCCGAGTCTATGCCTGGATAATGCTGCTTAGTCCGTCTGGATTGATAAATACATGGCTAATAAATTGGCATATTATAGATGCGCCGCTACCGCTGATGAATAACTCATATGCGGCTTGCCTTGGCATGATCTATGCCTATCTTCCATTTATGATTTTCCCACTCTACGGCGCCATTGAAAAGATCGACTACTCGCTGATCGAAGCGGCTTACGATCTTGGAAGCAGCCCATTGACGGCGTTTTTCTCCATAGTAGTGCCGCTGGCGGCTCCTGGAGTGTATGCAGGCTCTGTGCTGGTGTTCATGCCAGCCATCGGTGAGTTCGTTATACCTGAACTACTGGGCGGAGCACAGACATTAACAGTTGGTCGGTTGGTGTGGAACGAGTTTTTCGTAAATATGTCCTGGCCAACAGCGGCAGCGTTGTCCATGGTGCTGTTGGCTCTGGTAGTGCTCATTATGGCTTTGGTGCATAAGCACAAAGAAATCGGTATTTTGGCTCAGGAGTAATAAGCCAATGCGTATAAAATTGTCCAATTTCATACTGTTTTTCGGATATCTATTCCTGTATGCCCCGCTGCTGTGCATTGCAGTTTATTCCTTCAACGAATCTGCGTTTGCGTCCGCATGGTCAGGATTTTCACTAAAATGGTATAAAATGCTCATGTCTGATCAAATAATGCTTAGAGCCACCTATACTAGCCTGAAAATAGCTGGAATATCAGCCACTGCGTCCGTGATCATTGGTACAATTGCAGCCATTGTGATAGCGCGATTGCCTGGATTTCGCGGGAAATCGTTGTTCAAGGGAGCCATTACTGCTCCGCTGGTAATGCCTGAGGTCGTCATGGGCCTTTCTCTGCTTATGCTGTTTATGGGAACTGAGAAATATTTCGGCTGGCCTGACGGAAGAAGTACATTAACTGTCGTCATAGCGCACATCACGCTGACTTTATCCTATGTGACCATGGTTGTGCAGGCGCGGCTGCAGGATCTGGACAGGTCCATAGAGGAAGCAGCGATGGATCTGGGAGCGTCGCCTCTGAAAGCGTTTTTTGTAATAACATTGCCCATGATATCGCCAAGTATCATGGTAGGATGGCTGTTGGCCTTTGCCCTATCGTTGGATGACGTAATCATTGCCAGTTTCGTGGCTGGTCCAGGAGCTACGACCTTGCCAATGATAGTTTTTTCAAGCCTTAGATTCGGCATATCGCCGGAAATTAATGCGTTAGCAACTATTTTGATGACTGTTCTAACAATTGGTGTCATAATATCCGCCGTATGGATATATAAAGGGAAGGATGCTAGAGAGTCGGCATAGGCTATTTCCCTAAATCGGAGGTAAAAAATTGAATCCGTGCATCATTGTTTTTGGAAATGAGAAAGGCGGTACAGGAAAATCGACATTGGCGATGCATACGTCGGTTTATCTTCTAAATTCTGATTTTAAAGTTGGAACAATAGACGTTGACGCTCGACAGGGAACGTTTACCCAGTATATTGAACGGCGAAAAGAATCGCCGCTGAAGCTAGCGTTATCCAAACATACGACGATACACAGAAGCAGGTTGGACGGCACACAGGAGTCAGAGAAAGAAGAGTCGGAGCGGTTTCACGAGGCAATGGAAAAAACGTCTGATTGCGACTTTATCGTCATAGATACTCCTGGAAACGATGCGTTTCTGTCTCGATTGGCGCATACATTCGCCGACACTCTTGTTACTCCGTTGAACGAAAGCTTTGTGGATCTGGACGTTCTCGTAAAAATATCCAATTGTAATAAAATTATGCATCCGAGCATATATGCAGAAATGGTCTGGAATCAGAG
>JAITRK010000055.1 GCA_031288435.1 Holosporaceae bacterium | reverse complement strand
CGGAAGGCGGCGTGTTCTTGGGGGCCGATGATTTCCTATTATTTTCGTTCTTCTTTATCGGCTTTACTAGCTTCTCGGAACGAGCGACAGCTATTACAGTGGTAACCATCGTTTTTCTTTTACCTGAAGGCGCAACGGTATCCTGTTGCATATCGCTGCATCCAAACAACGAAACCCCTATCACCACCAACGGAGTTATTCTCATATAACCATCACCACACGAAAGACGACCAACTGCCCGCAGGAACATCATCTGCTCCGCAAGGCGCCGGATCATCTTGAGAATATAACAGGAAAAATGTATACCTTCCATAGAATAGAATGGTGTATTATTGCGCAGATTAGGTAAAAATAAAGGGATAAAAAATGTTTTCAACTTTACGCGGGTTGCTTTCATCGGACATTGGCATAGATCTTGGAACGGCAAATACGTTGGTATATGTCCGAGGAAAGGGGATTTTATTGAATGAGCCGTCTGTGGTGGCTCTGGCCGAATCCAACGGGAAAAAACATGTAATGGCCGTCGGTGAAGAAGCAAAGCTAATGGTTGGGCGCACTCCGGGCAATATAACGGCCATAAGACCTCTAAAAGACGGCGTAATAGCTGATTTCGACGTTGCCGAAAGCATGATAAAACATTTTATCCGCAAGGCGCATAACCGCAGGAGCTTTGTTAGCCCGCAGATTGTGATATGCATTCCGCGTGGATCGACTGCCGTCGAGCGGCGCGCCATACAGGAATCCGCCGAAGGAGCAGGAGCGCGGCGCGTTTTTCTGATCGAAGAACCGATGGCGGCGGCCATTGGCGCAGGACTTCCGGTTACCGAACCGACCGGATCCATGGTGGTGGATATAGGCGGCGGCACAACGGAGGTGGCGGTTCTTTCGTTGGGTGGAATAGTCTATGGAAATTCCGTTAGGGTAGGCGGCGACAAAATGGACGAAACCATAATAAATTACATCCGAAAACATCACAATCTTTTGGTTGGAGACACAACTGCTGAAAAAATCAAAAAAGAAATAGGCTCTGCCATTCATCCAGCCAAAGGCGAAGGTAAAACGATGAGCATAAAGGGCCGCGATCTTATAAATGGCGTTCCAAAGGAAATAAAAATATCGGAACACCATATCGTCGATAGTCTAATGGAACCTGTATCGGCCATAGTTGAGACGGTAAAATTTGCGCTGGAGAATACTCCGCCGGAATTGTCTGCCGACATAGTAGACAAGGGTATAGTAATGACAGGCGGCGGTTCTCTGCTTAATCGCCTGGACGAACTCGTAAGAAATAAAACAGGCCTCCCTGTTTCCATTGCCGAAGATCCATTGACATGCGTCGTCATGGGAACAGGAAAAGTACTGGAAGAACTGGATGTACTGAAGAAACTGTTGTCTAGATTCAATTAATAATCGGCTGCATTTTAGTGCATTTGAAGTGGAAGCGAACGAAAGTCTGGCTTGTTCTGACCGTATATACGATATTTTGCTTTTTTTTATAAAAAATATTCATTTATTTACTATTTTTTAATATACTATCATGTAAAATGCTCTTGACAAAATGGAGTATAGATATGAAAAAGCATTACATTTCACAAATGATGGCAGTGATGGCGTCAGTTGTTCTTTTCCAGGATACAGCCAATGCCAGCATAGGCAATCTTTTTTCTAAATTTGCTGAAAGCAATTTTGGGAGAGCAATGACAAACGCTGCAGCCAGCGCAGCTAGCAGTGCTGCTGCTAATTTCCAAGCGAATATTAGTAACGCAGCGGCTGGAGTTGGTTCCACTATGCAGTATTCTTCAACGCAGATTGGTAACGCGGCCTTTGCTCAGGGAGCAACGATTGGTAACGCGGCCTTTGCCCAGGGAGCAACCGCCGCCAATGCTGCGATAAGCTCTGGAGGTATAGTTGTAAATAATGGAATTGCTAGTACAGTAGTCAGTGCTGATAAGTGCGTAAGAGATGCCAGCGGTAATATTATTGGCTATATAGACAGTACAGGCGCGTATGTAAGTACTACGGTTTCGCAACCGGTTGCGTCGTACAACAACACTGCAGTGCCAGCGACGACCTATGCCGCCACAACTACTGCTGCTGTACAGCAGCCGGTCTACTCTACGGCGCCGACATACACTTCAACGCCGACATATACGACAACGCCGACATACACTGCAACGCCGACTTACACCGCAACGCCAGCTTATACGACAACAGCGCCGATTTATTCGGCCGCCGCGACAGCTGCTCCAGTAGTAGCTGCAGCGCCAGTCGTTGCCGCAGCGCCTGCAGTGGCGACAAGCGGCAGGCGCCGTTAATATTGAAAGAGAGATTCGGCTTTAATTTGCAGCGCGCTCCAAAATATGCGTCCTATGACAAATAGGACGCAGCCAAAGATTTTTTTATAAACAATTTCGATCATATCGGAATTGAAAATCTAGCCGCGCATTTTAGAAAAATGAATACTGTCTTGCAAAATTTAGAAAAATTTATATATAATTTACCTCGAGCGAGAAAAAAAACTTCGCTCAATAAACATATGGATTAACTAGGGACGTATATAGAGATTAACTAGGGACGTATATAATGAAAAATATATCATCGCTTTTGGCAGCGGTTGTTATGACATTTTTCAATGCCGAACGTATGCAGGCGATGGTGAAAATAGAGGTTCCAGCTGCCGTATTCAATTCGCTTTTTTCAGACAGACAATTCTCCGATATTACTCTCAAAGAATTTTACATAGGCATGGACAATAGAAAAAGCTTCTGGGAAAAGACCGAAAAGCGTGAAAAAAGAGAAGAATTTTGGTCGCTACTACGTTGTATAGACGACGGTCGGGTGCTAATGATCAAGGCGTTCCATGATGATGGATGTACGTTGACCACTGAGAATATCGCCAAAGTGATAACGGAATATTTTCGAGTAGGGCGTTATCTGACCGAGTACGCCGATTGCTCAGGGCTTTTTGGGACCCTTACTGAACCTGAGCAGAAGAGAGCAAAAACAATTATGAAAGAAAATTTCTCTCAGCTCATGCCTTTGCTCGGAACTCTCAGAATAAAGCGACTGGAAAATCAGTCGACGAAATGGTTGTTGGAAACAATCGTAGACGCAGAGTAATATGGAAAGCTAAATCGAACTTGGTTATTTTTCGGATATCTTTGCCAAAATTCCGTCTATTTTTCTGCCCATTTCGAATGAATTATCTATGTAAAATCGCAAATCCGGCGTGAATTTTAGCCGTACATTTGCTCCCAGGTGACGCCTCAGCTGCGGCGAATGTTTTTCCAGGAAAGACAGGCAATCTTCGTTGCTGGCTCTATCGGAAATGGATACAAAAAATACTTTGGCATGTTTTAGGCAGGAGCTAACAACTACTTCGCTAACTGATATCATAGCAGGCTCGACGATAACGCTTGACGAAATCTCCAATGGCGTGCTGTTGTCCCACACGCTGCTGCGCACGAGAAAATCGGACAAAACACGCTTTATTTCTTCCGCTACTCTCTGCTGTCGTGATGTTTTTTTTGGCTGCATGACAATTGCCATAATCTAAAGTTGACGAGCAACTTCCTCCAGCTCAAAACATTCGATAATATCGCCCATATGAATATCGTTGTAGCTTTCCAGCGACACTCCGCATTCGAATCCGGCTTTTACTTCTTTTACATCGTCCTTCACGCGCCGCAATGATCGCATATCTCCGCTATGTACGATAATACCGTTTCGCATTAATCTTACTTTGGAATTACGTTTTAGTATTCCATCTAACACCATGCATCCAGCGACTTTACCGAATTTCGATACCTCGAATGTCTTTCTCACCTCGGCGGATCCGAGAACATTCTCTCTAACTTCCGGAGACAGCAGACCTGACAGTAGAGCTCGAACATCGTCTATCAGATCATATATTACCGAGTAGTATCTTACCTGCAACTTATCCCGTAAAATTTGGTCGCGGGCCTGCTGGTTTGCGCGCACGTTAAATCCAAAAATTATGGCATTGGAAGCGCGGGCAAGAGCCACGTCGCTTTCGGTTATCCCTCCGATGCCAGAATGTAAAATCTTTACGGCAACCTCGCTGGTCGATAATTTCTGAAGACTGGAGCAAATAGCTTCGGAGGATCCCTGTACGTCGGTTTTCACTATAATCGACAATTCCTTGAGCTTGTCTTCATCGCCCAATTTGGAGAACAGCTGCTCTGCTGTGCCTCTGGACGAAATCACAAACGATTGTTCTCGTTTTTTACGATCCCTATAGCTGGAAATTTCACGGGCCTTGGATTCGTCGTCAACCACCACAAAATCGTCTCCTGGAATGGTGTTGCCATTAAATCCGACGATTTCACCAGGAGATCCTGGCGTTAATTCATTCAGCGGCTTCCCGTGATAATTCCTTATGGCTTTTACTCTGCCATATACGCTGCCGGAGACGAAAACATCGCCAACTTTCAGCGTTCCCTTTTGAATAAGTACGGTGGCAATGGCGCCGTGTCCACGCTCCACCCGCGATTCGACAATTATGCCCTCGGCGGAGCGATTCGGATTGGCTTTTAAATCCAGCATTTCCGCCTGCAGCAATATTATTTCTTCAAGTCGATCGAGATTCAAGCCGGTTTTTGCCGAAATCTCTACATCCATAACGTCGCCGCCGAAAGATTCCATTACCACTTCGTGATTTAGAAGATCTTTCCGCACGTTGTCCGGATTGGCTCCATGTTTATCCATTTTATTTATGGCCACCACGATTGGTACTCCAGCTGCCTTGGCGTGATTTATGGCCTCGATTGTTTGGTCTTTTACGCTGTCATCCGCTGCAACCACCAAAACTACCACATCAGTGACATTGGCGCCTCGGGATCGCATTTCGGTGAATGCGGCGTGTCCAGGGGTATCGATAAATGTTATGCAGCGACCGCCGTCCAGCGTAATTTTGTATGCGCCGATACTTTGCGTTATTCCTCCGGCCTCCCGCGCTGCCAGATCTGTCTTCCGGATTGCGTCAAGAAGAGATGTTTTTCCATGATCAACGTGTCCCATAATCGTAACCACCGGTGGACGAGGCTGCAGATCCTGTGATCGGTCCTCCTGCTTTAACCCATGTTCGACGTCTCCTTCGCTGACACGCTTAACCCTATGGCCAAATTCCAGTACCAGTATCTCCGCCGTATCTGCGTCTATGATATAGTTGGCCGTAACCATCATACCCAATTTCATGAGAGCCTTTACCACATCGCCGGTTCTTACGGCCATGCGGCTTGATAGCTCCTGGACGCTTATGGTTTCCGGCAGAATTACCTCTCGAATAACTTTTTGCTCATCGAAATTCTGGCGTTGGGTTTTGCTCTTTTGCCTTGCTCTTTTTATGGAAGATAGAGAGCGTGTGCGCTGGCTCTCTTCGTCGTCAAAAGCATTGTATATGGAAACTCTGGAGGTTCCTGCGGCGTACTTTCCCTTTAGTTCACGTATGTCTTTTTTAACGACGATTGTTTTCTTGGCAGCGTCAATTTTTTGCACATCGTCGTCATCGTAGGCGTCTTTGGATTGTCGTTTGAAATTCTTGTGTGGAGGTGTTTTCCCCTGTGGCGTCGCTGCAACCTTGACGTCGGTTTTTTTTGGATTTGCCGACTTATCTTCGACCGCTGTTTCAGAAGTTTCTTTAGGCGCTGCAGACTCTACGGCTAGCTTCTCCATCTCTGCTTTTTGCTCTTCAATGAGACGAAGCCTGGCTTCCTCTTCTCTTTTTTGGCGTAGCTCCGTTTGCTCTTTTTCTTCCTTCATGGCGTCCTGCACAACTTTTATGCGTGCTTCAAGCTCCTTATCGGTAAGACTGCCGCTTTTGTTGTACAGCCCACTTTTTTGTAGAGCGGAGGCCGCAGGCGTCAGCGGTAGCCGCTTCTTCTTTACCTCGACTGTTACCACCTTCGTTTTTCCATGAGAAAAACTTTGCCTTATTTTTCCATCGGTAACATCTGCATTCTTTTTGACGTCCGTTGGACGAGATAAGCTCAAAGTATTTTTTTTCTGTTCCGTCATAATAAATCCGCTTGAGAAATTTTTGCTCTACTTAAACCAATGCTTGCGAGCCTGCATAATAACATCATTGGCAACATTCTTTTTCAACCCCGGAAGAATTTCCTGCAGTTCATCGGAACTTAAATCAGCAAGATCATCCAGTTTAGTAACATTCGCCGACGCCAATTTTACTAGCATTTCGTTCGTAAGTAACCCTATATTTATTATTTCTTTGTCTATATCCAATCGTTCTATCTCCTCAGTAAGACTTTTTTCTTTTTCCAGCAAATAATTTTTTGCGCGGGATATAAGCTCTTCTGCCAGCGCTTCGTCAAAGCCTTCTATGGCTGCCAATTCTTCTTTGGAGATGCAGGCTAACTCTTCTACTTCTGAGAATCCTTCGGTAACCAGAAGATGCGCGATTATTTCATCGCAATCCAGGACGTCCATGAATACTTTCGATTGCTTATGGTATTCCAGGTTTTTCTTTTCTAGCGCCTCAGTTTCCGAGACGACTGATACGCTCCACCCTATTAGCATTGACGCGAGACGAACGTTCTGACCTCGCCGTCCAATGGCCAAGCTCAGCTGACTTTCCGATGCCAGTACTTCAAATTTCCTATTTTCTTCATCCACAACAACTCTGGAAATTTCTGCCGGAGCCAGAGCATTTACTGCAAACGTGGCCGGATCATCGGACCAAAGAACGATATCGATTTTTTCGCCCTGTAACTCCTGTATTATGGCCTGAACACGACTGCCTCTAACGCCAACACAGGCTCCAATGGGATCAATACTTGAGTCTGACGTATAAACGGCTACTTTCGCTCGGCTACCAGGATCTCTAGCCACAGATTTAATCTCGATCACGCCGTCGTATATTTCAGGAACCTCTTGTCTAAACAGTTTAGCCAAAAACTGTGGATGAGTTCTGGAAAGAAACACCTGCGGCCCCTTGGCTTCCTTCGAAACATCAACGATATATGCTCTAACGCGGTCTCCGACGCGAAAATTCTCTCGCGGAATTAGTTGATCCTTCTTTATAATTGCTTCGGTTTTGCCAACATCTATGGATACGGAACTAAAGTCGGCTCTTTTAACGACTCCGCTTATTATTTCCCCGACGCGCCCTATGAATTCGTCGTATTGCTTTTCCCGTTCGGCGTCTTTGATTTTTTGAACTATTATTTGCCGTCCCACCTGGGCTGCCACTCTACCAAAATCCACCGGCGGTAGTTTTGTAACCAGCACATAACCGATGTGAGATTCCGGCTCTATCTTCAGAGCGTCTTCAAGAGATATATCCTCATACTCGTTTTCAACGTTTTCCTTAACTGTCATGCATTTTATGATAGAAACCTCTCCGGTTTTTCTATCTATGGTTACTCTTATATCGTGTTCATGGCCATATTTGGATTTGGCAGCCTTTTGAATGGCCCCCTCCATTGCTTCCAGAATTTTTTCCTTTTCAAGACCTTTTTCCCGCGCAACCGCGTCGGAAATCTGCAATAATTCTGGTCCATAAAAGCGATAATCAGTCCACAACGCCGTCGACATACCTAGCTACCCTTCTGCATAAAATCTATACTTTAAAAGAACCTCCGGACTGCGGCTTTCTTTACATTGGCGTAGAAAACAGCAGTTTCATCGGCGCTAGTATCGCATTCTTCCTTCAAATAGACAATCGTGTCGTTAGCGTTTTGTTCGATTCTTAACAATTTTCCAGAAATTTTTCTCTTTTCGTTGATTTTAGAATAGAGTTCCAGACGAATTTCATGGCCATAGAATCGTTGAAAGGAATCGATGTTGCTGAGCGGGCGGTATTCGCCAGGGGAACTCACATTGAGGTTATATTTCCCATCTATCATGCTCTCCACGTCTAAAATTACAGAGGCAACCTGGCTAACAGTAACGCAATCGTCCACTGAAACAGGTTTCCCGTCCAAACGATCTATATCAATGTCGAGGTAGGCCACAGGGCCGAAGGATAACTTCAGCAGTACCAGCTCGTAGCCTCTACTACGGATCGGTTCTTCTAGAACTGCTCTTATCTTTTCGCTTAGCAACAACTTTTGTTTCCACTTTTTTTCTGCAGAAATGCATGACGTCTTTTACCGCGTCAACTCTAATTTGCTGAAAAAAAACGCTATTTCTATTTCTGCATTTTCGCTGCTGTCAGATCCATGAACCGCGTTGTGTTCAATGCTTTGCCCAAAATCTCTGCGTATGGTTCCAATTTCTGCATTGGCCGGATTTGTGGCGCCCATTATTTCGCGATTTTTGGATACGGCGTTTTCTCCGAACAGCACCTGTGCTACCACCGGTCCCGACGACATATATTCGCAGAGGCTATCGTAGAACGCCCTATCCCTATGAACTTCGTAAAATCTTTCGGCTTGTGCCTTGGTTAGGTTCAGCATCTTTTGGGCAATTATTTGCAATCCGCCTTGCTCAAATCTAGCGTTTATACACCCAGTTAAATTTCTTTCGACCGCGTCTGGTTTTATTATTGAAAACGTTCTCTGTAGTGACATGTTGCCTCCTATGCTATTTTTGTCCATTTTTTTTGCGATTGTCTCCAGTATACTACCTTTTTTAAATTTTTTTGCAAGTCCTGGCGTAGATTATTTACTGCATCAGCGACGTTGTCGTTTTGCTCCCATAGCAGCATTATTCTATCAAATTGATAGGCGTTCCAAATTTGGTAGTCGTAGGAATCCATTATCATTAGGATTTTCGCTTCGTTTGGGTTTTCCACTATATTCGTCATATATATTGGCTGTTGTTCGCAAAAACCGACGCTGCGATCTCCATGTGGCACAAATGCGTTTGTGGAGAACGTCCAGAGTGTCTTATCGATGACTTTTACACGCTCCTCCAGTGGACTGTAAAAAATGCAACGGTTTCCGGATGCGTAACCCTTTTCCAGCAAACCCATGGCAACAGGCTGGAGAGCGCCGGTCTCAGTCTCGTATAAAACAAATTCTGTCAGGCTATTTGGCATAATTCTGGAGTAAAAAATCATGGAGTAAATAGACGCCAAATCCAGTGGCGCCTTTGGCGCATAGAAACACGTCGTCGTCGCTGGTTGTTTCTACTCCGGCTATGTCGATGTGAGCCCACTTTGCGTCGTTTACAAATCTCTTGAGGAATTGCGCTGCCGTTATGCTTCCTCCCCTTACGGAAGGCTTGGCTATGTTCTGCATGTCTGCCAAATCCGAATCTATTCCTTTGTCGAAATGATCAGTCAGCGGCATGCGCCACACCTTTTCACCGGTAGCGACAGAGGATTTTTCGATTTGCTGAGCCAGTTCGTCGTCGTTACTGAATAATCCGGCGAATTCGTGCCCAAGAGCTACAACAATGGCGCCGGTGAGGGTCGCCAGATCTATCGTAGCCACCGGAGAAAATCTATCCTGTGTGTACCAGAGCGCGTCCGCCAGCACCAGACGGCCTTCAGCATCGGTGTTAAGCACTTCTATGGTTTGTCCGGACATTGATTTGACAATATCGCCTGGACGCTGCGCCGTTCCGGAAGGCATATTCTCCACCAGCGCCATTATTCCAACAACATTTACCGGCAATTTATTAAGAGCCACAGATTTTACCAACCCAAGAACTGTGCCAGCGCCGGCCATATCGTGCCTCATATCGTGCATATTATCGCTTGGTTTAATGCTGATACCTCCGCTATCGAAGGTAACGCCCTTGCCCACAAAGGCCACCGGCTTCTGGGATTTATCATTCGCTCCATTCCAGCTTAGCACAGCAAGCTTTGGTTCGTTGGCGCTTCCCTGGGCTACTCCTAGAAGAGCGTTCATCCTAAGCGCCGTCATGTCGTGCTTGTTGAGAATTTCTACTTCAACTCCCAACGGTAGCAGTTCTTTTTTTGCGATTTCCGCTAGACTTTCAGGATATATAACGTTGGCAGGCTCCGACACCACCAGACGAGTTAGGAAAATCGCCTCTGCCAGATTCCGGTATTCCAAAAAACTTTTCTCAGACTTCGCAGCGTCACTTGTAAACATTCGGAGCGTTGTCAATGGCGATGGATCCTTCTTCTTTACTTTATATTTGTCGAATTCCCAGGATTTTAGGAGAAATCCAAACGCCACCTGCGACGATATATCTTCGTTGGACGTGACGTCGCCGCTGTCGATGGCCACCGTAACGGCGGCGTCTAATTTTTGGGCGGCTGAATAGATGGACGCGCCTAGTTTCTCCAACTCGAATTTGGTAAAAGTCCTGCCCGGTTCGCCGAGTCCAACCACAACTATGTGCCGATATTCATCGGACGAAGAAACAAAGAATTTTGTTTCAAACAATTTCCCAGAGAAATCGATTTTTTGTAAGATTTTTTCTATTTTTTTCT
>JAITRK010000048.1 GCA_031288435.1 Holosporaceae bacterium | reverse complement strand
AAGGCGCTCTTCAGCGACTCCTCTGACACAGTATACGCCAGATTCCCAACATGCAACTTCTTTACCATAGTTCACCAATATTTGAGGAGCCTATACAAAAAATAGACTTTCTAAAAAGTAAGCCGTCTATACGTATAGCAGCGCCCCACAGGAAGTCCAATCCAAAAGCCCATCAAGCTCCAAAAGCAACGGACTAGATACCGTACTTCTATCACAAAAAATTTAAACGTTCAATAATGTGTATTAGTTTGTATAAGTTCACTATATGTGAAACAACTTCGGAGTTGCGATTTGCCGCAATATACTACTGCGAATGGATGGACTAAAAATCTAGTTCACGATAATGGGAAGCCGGCGCAAACGCCGGAACGCGGTCTGATAATATGTCTCTAAATGACGGGCGAGATTTTATCCTGGCGTACCAGTTCTTCACGATCGGATGGCTGTCCCATTCTATGGATCCAAAATAGTCGATGCATGAAATGTGTGCGGCCACTGAGATATCTGCTAGAGTTAGATTGTCGCCTGATAGCCAGTTTCTTCTGTCGGATAGCCATGCGACATGTTCCATATACGCCACCATGGCCGCAGCAGCCCTTCGCATGACTGACGAGTCCGGCGATATATTCATATGTTTTTTGATTATCCTTTCAAACAGCACGTCCTTCGTCACATCTGCGAAAAACATTTCGTTAAAAAGACTCATTATTCTCCGAGATTCATCTTTTTCTTTTTGAGTATGCCCCATGAGTGGTTTTGTTTTGTAAATCTGCTCCATGTACTCGACTATGGCGTACCATCCCTCTAATGTATGGCCGTCTTTATCTACCAATGTCGGAATATCGGAGAACATATGTTTTTCGGAAAAGTGCTTGCGACGGTCCCAGGGAAGTTCCTGCACCAAATCATATTCCAGCGATTTTTCAGTTAAATAAATTCTAACGATTCTACTAAATGCGCAAAGCGGATAATGATACAGTGTTCTCATTCTTTATCTCACGGCATGCGATGTTCAGAAACGACCAGGCGCTACACCATAGCGACTAGGAACAATGCGTTCCTGCAGAATATGTCAAACGAGCCGATCTTTCAACTGCAATAATCAGAAGAACAAAGCATTGCCAAAGATAGGCTCGATAATCACAAATGATTCAGGCAGCGGTTGAACTATCTTCTGCTGCTTTTAAATTGTATAGGCTTTACTTTGCCCTTGGGGTTGCGTTGGTTTGCTTGATTTTTTGCCTCATTACTTGCTCGTTGCTGCGCGTATCGTTGCTGTTCAAGGCGCTGCTGTTTTCCTTGTCTCTGCCGTTCCCATTGTCGCTGATTCATACCATTGGCGTCTAGTAGTAGAAAAGCCATTGTTGCCAGGATAATTGATTTAGTCATAATAAAGTTCCTTTCAAAAAAACATAACTGCAAAAATTACTACAAATAAGATATTAAAGCAAGTAGTTATTGTTGTTTTACTAAATAATTTTTATTATAATTTTTCAGCAATATGCAAAATGTTCTGACCCAGAGAGCGAAAAGGTAAATCCATTCCCTGATAAACTATTAGTCACTTCAATTATGGTTCGTTGACTGTGTCGTTGTTTTTTGCGTATTTTTTGGACATTTCCTTATTCATTTTATGCTCGTGAAATGTTCTGGAAAACACATGGGTTTTGTCGCGTCCAAGCACAAAGAACAGATAATCCGTCACAGCCGGATGTAACACAGCGATAATGCTCTTGGCTCCAGGATTAGTTATTGGCGTCGGCGGCAGACCATGGTTTCTGTATGTATTGTATGGAGAATCAACCCGTAGGTCAGCTAGCGTTATTTTCCTGCCCAGCGATAGACCGCGGTTTAGGGCATAAATTACAGTTGGACACGACTGAAGCCTCATTTTTTTTCGGAGGCGATTCAAAAATATACCGGCAATTTTTTCTTGCTCGCAGCTGGTTTCCTTTTCCACAATGGATGCGAGTATGATCGCTTCCCGCGGAGTCTTCAGAAAACAATTCGCGGATTTTCGCGGCCATTCGCGTTTCATAAATCGCCGCATGGCATTCTTGGCCATGGTTATGATGCCATGCCGCGTCGTCGGATACCTGAATATGTAAGTATCTGGCAGCAGCGTCCCTTCTTCCGGTATTTCGGATATCGTTCCAATCAAAAATTTATTTTTATTTAATAGGTCTATCACCAAAATCATTGGCAATCCTTCAGGAATCGTGATTTTATGAACCAAGACATTGCCTTTTGACAATATCCTTATGGCGTCTAGCAGCGACACGCTTTCTGGCAGCTCATATTCTCCGGATTTTACAATAAATCCCAGTTGCTTCAGTAGTTGTATTGTCGCATGAGCTAAAATGGCGTTTGGAGCAATACCACAGTCCACAAGTTGTTGGGCAAAGGAGGGGCCGGCTCCAGTTCGCTTTACGATAATATTTTCTCTTGGAACATAGGGCGAACTTCGGCAAATGAGATATAAAAAAAACAACCCCAACACCAAAAAAACAGCCAGCGCTCCGATTCCAAAGAGCAAAAATCTATTTCTAATTTTTATTTTTAGAGACATCCTATCATCAGTGTTAGCCATATCATTTCATCTATTCACAATCGATTCACAAGTCAAGCTACCTTTTCGAACACTGTAGCCTTTTGGCTGAAGTTTTTGTATAACCTATAATAATAAATTGGCAGTACGCTGATCGCAGTGATCATGCGGGTGTAGCTCAATGGTAGAGCCCAAGCTTCCCAAGCTTGTTACGAGGGTTCGATTCCCTTCACCCGCTCCGGTTTGTCTTTAGTAATGGAGCGATATGAGCAATTTGAATTGGCTTTTGGGATGCCGTGGATTAGCAGCGATTGCATTGATTCTGTCGATAGATTTTTTCTCCTATAACCTTGGCATTCGTCCGTTTGTTAGTCCATCCGAGGCAAGATATGTGGAAATTCCGCGCGAAATGGTAGAGACCGGCGATTATGTTACGCCGCGGCTGAATGGCCTGAAATATTTTGAAAAACCTCCGCTATTTTATTGGCTTCAGGCGGCGTCTATAAAGGCGTTTGGCGTCAACGAAACTTCCATGAGACTGTGGACGATGGCGTTTGCAGCTCGAGGATGCCTAACCGTTTTTTTTGTCGGAGCTAGCTTTTATTCTCCAGCCGTTGGGTTGGCGGCCTCCGCGCTATTAGCCACAAATGTGTTGTACTATGCCCATAGTCGGGTGATCGTAATAGATATTGTGTTTTCGACGTTTCTGTGCGGAGCTCTCTGGTGTTTTTTTGCGGCGTTTGTACGAGATAACAAACAACCTCCCGGACGTCGTTGGAAGATAATAACATTGATGTATGCTCTGTCAGCTCTCGCTTGCCTTACCAAAGGATTAATCGGCGCTGTGTTGCCTGGGCTTGTGGCGTTTTTGTGGATTGCCGTTACCAAAAACTGGAAAAAAATTCCAAAAATGATACATCTGCCAGGTATCCTTGTGTTTC
>JAITRK010000011.1 GCA_031288435.1 Holosporaceae bacterium | reverse complement strand
AAAAAAGCGGACGGCCTTGCCATCGTTGCAAACGTAAATGCCTAGTTACCAGTTGCTTCTTCTTTTATAGCGTCTTCTTTCTTCAAGCAGTAGTCAGCAAATTCCTCGACAGTTTTACCGACTTCATCTGCCAGTTTGCACATTTCTTTAAGCGTCTCTTTGACAACATCTTCTGAGACTCCAGGGATAACATAATAGATGGTTCTGCCACTGCTATCTTTTTTAAAATCGGTATCAACAGCTTTGCTCGTAACATTTGTAAAGGCTTTGACCCACCCTTTTCCAGCAGCGTTTGTCGCTTCTTTAAATTCTTCTGTACCTGCTCCGGAAAGTGCGGCACAAAAACTATATACGCCATTTTGTTGCTTTAGAGCACGTGTCAATTCTGAGCCAGGGGTATCGGACATGAAAAATCCATAAAGTTCTTCTAAACAGAGTTCTCCACACATAATCGTTTTACATAATTTTTCAATGTCTGTGGAGTTCTCATAGGACTTAGAAGGTGTTAAATACTTTCCTTCACACATATTATTTATGGTGGTCTCATCGAAGTAAGCAAACTCTTGGCATTTTCGACAAGATGCCTTGAGATTCTGAAAAGTTTGCTTCCTCTCTCCCTTGCTCAATTTTCTTGTATTGAAAGCAATCGCATACTCTCTCATACATTCTTCCATTCCCATCAAGCGAATATCAGGGATTAAAGCACAGGCAGCAATACATAGAGCACAGCTAAACGGCGCTCTAAGAGTTTTTTTAATGTTATTCATAATAATATACACTCCATTCTAATTATCTAATTACGACAAACACTAGCAATTATAACTAACAAATAGGCATAACTCAATCAGGTTCATATTAGATGGACCAATCGTTTTAATTGTGGTTTATCCATGTTATACCAGTTAGTATGCTGGAGTTAGCGTTAAAGCAAATGTCCGTTGTCCGTGGGAATAAAGCAGCATGATCAGGCAGTTGAACATCAATAATTACGTGACGTTTCTTGTGCTTGGAGACGACCCTGAAGAGAAGCTCAAGATGCGGCGCGTAGCCATTAACATAAGCCTCAGATTCTCGGCCGACGTCTTCGCCTGCCACAGCGATTATATCGACGACGCTGTCTGCTATCGTTCTCTATTGGCTTTTGTAGAGAAAGAGCTAAATGGCGCTAGATTTAATCTTATCGAAAGAGCGGCGCAATATCTCTACGACGCTTTGAAGAAATACATACCGGAGCATATAAAAGAAGATTTTTCCATTCGTGTGGAGGTGCTGAAACCGTCGCCTTTGCCGAACAAAAAGCTGGAAAGCGCTTCTTTTATCTGCTCTGATTGGTAGCAATGGCAGTAATGGGAGCAACCAATGGCAAGAATTTTGGGAATAGACCCTGGATTGCATATAACCGGTTGGGGCGCCGTGGATTATGACGGCTATCATCTGAAATATGTTGCGCACGGCGTCATAAAGACCGATCCGGCCATCGAAATCGAACGGCGCCTGGGCGACATATATCGAGGATTGTCCGATGTGATAGAAAAAGTGGCTCCCCAGGAAGTAAGCGTGGAGCAAGTTTTTGTCAACAACAATCCTGCGTCCTCGCTGAAGTTGGGAATGGCCCGTGGCGTAGTCCTGTGCGTCGCTAACATAATGGGACTAAAAACTTTCGGATATCCGCCGAACGCGATAAAAAAATCCGTCGTTGGCTCCGGACACGCCACAAAAGAGCAGTCGTCATCCATGGTTAGAAAATTATTGAACTGCGGCGAAGTAAAACATGATGCTGCCGATGCGCTCTCCGCGGCCATCTGCCATGCTCACCACAGTCAGCTTTACAGATTGGTGATTTAAAAAATTTAAATTGGAACAATAATGATTTCCTGGAGAAATATTTCCTGTGCTCTTGGTGTTTTGCTCTTTGCGCTTTCGGGATTGATGCTAATACCGGCAATGGTGGACGTATTTCAGGGCAGCGATACCTACGCCTACTTTATTATTTCCGGCGTTTTCTGTTGTTTCCTCGGCGGAATTTTTTATTTCTCCTGTCGGCCGGAGGGCAATATAGATTTTAGCCCAAGAGACTGCGTGCTGGCGCTTCTTTTTTCGTGGTTTTCGATTCCTCCGCTTGCGGCCCTACCGTTTCTTTTGTCTCCATTCCAATTATCGCCAGCCAATTGTCTGTTCGAAGCGACGTCGCTGTTCACGACAACCGGCGCCACAGTAATTTGCGACGTCAAAAATTTCTCGGACGGTTTTTTACTATGGAGAAGCCTATTGCAAATGTTCGGAGGAATTTTCTTCATGATTTCCTGTGTTTATGTTTTTCCACGCATAAAATCCATTCATGTTTTTTCGCCGGAGCGCCTGGTTTCTGGAAATAATATGGATATGGGCATGTGTCAGCTGAAGGAAATCCTGGCGATCTATCTTTCATTATCGTTTATTGCTTCGCTATTGTTCATATCGCAGGGAACGCCGGCTCTAGATTCGCTGTGCTATTCATTCTCTGCGCTCTCCACCGGAGGCGCAATCCCCGACGACGGCTGCGCCGAAAATCTACGCGAAATGATTTGGCTATTGCCAATTTTGATGTTCATCGGCGGGTGCCCAATGTCGCTGGCAGCAAACCTATTTACTCGAAAAAGTAATATCAGAGATAACAGCCAATTTCGCTATTATTCGATTTCGCTGTTGGTTTTGATTGTCCTACTGTGCCTGTACGCGTTTTTCTTGCTGCCGCATCACTCTGCTATTTTAGAAATTTTTGGAAAAATATTTTTTCTTACGATCTCTTCGGTCACTACGACCGGAATAGGCCTCGACGCGTCAGGCGATTTCGACCAGTTCCTAACCGCCGCGCTGTATGTGCTTGGTTTTGTCGGCGGCTGCTATGGATCCTGCAGCGGAGGAATAAAAATATTTCGTTTTATTATCGTCTTTCGACTAATCAGAAGCTATTTCGTCAGAGCTACGCGGCGTAACGCCGTTTGCGTGTCTGCCTACGCCGGCGACAGATTGACAGAAATCGATGCAACGGAGCTAATCTCATATTTCTCCTGTTATGCGATTCTTGCCCTGTTATTTTCGCTATTGCTTGTTGCTGATGGAATGAATTTCGGCGATGCAGTCGGCGCTGTTATGACGTCCATGAATAACAATGGGCCATTCCTTGGATTACAGCGAGCCACTCCGTCCGAAATAGCCGCTTTCACTGCAACGTCCAAAGCAATTTTTGCCCTATCCATGATTGCCGGCCGGGTAGGTTTTATATTATTTATTATGGTCGTAACAAAATCGTTTTGGAGGAAATAGATATGCTTCTCATGTTTCCAGGTCAGGGATCGCAAAAGGTAGGAATGGGCAAGGATCTCTACGATAATTTCCCATCC
>JAITRK010000033.1 GCA_031288435.1 Holosporaceae bacterium | reverse complement strand
CGAAGACTTAAATTTATTATTGCCACGCCCGCCGACGCCACCACGAGCTAGCACCGTTCGCTGTCCTTCCTGGATCATGTCCGCCAGCAGAAATTCTTCGTTTTCGTCCCATATTTCAGTGCCGATTGGTACCTGCAGCACCAAATCCCTTCCGCCGGCGCCGTAGCGATTGCTGCTACCACCGTTTTCTCCGGCCGCCGCAGAAAAATGCTGCTGATATCTGTAGTCTATCAGCGTATTAAGGCGGGAAGCGCATTCCAGTATCACATCCCCGCCCTTTCCGCCGTCACCGCCATCTGGCCCGCCAAATTCGACGAATTTCTCTCGACGAAAGCTAAGGCACCCGTTACCTCCGTTACCTGCATTTAGAAATATCTTCGCTCTATCCAAGAATTTCATTGGGCGCCGCCTCAGTATGTTCGGACATTATTTTTTTTATTTTCCGCCGAACTTTTTGAAAAATAACTACAAAGAAATTATTTGCTGAAACATTTCCGGCGGTGGCTACCGGATCTATAACGCCGTAAAAAGCTATTATGAACGCTATCATGGAATCGTCGAAATTAAAGTATTCTCTCAGCACTGGAATCGTGACCATAATGGTTCCGCTGGGCACTCCGCCACCGGCAAATTTGTTTAGTACGAAGAATATTCCAAACA
Source organism: Holosporaceae bacterium (assembly GCA_031288435.1). Next base: position 4,141 of record JAITRK010000033.1, on the reverse strand, counting down.
TCACAAAATTAGAAACAGTCGGCAGCGGATGATTAAGCGATATCATAACCATCAGCGCCATAATGGGAATTACTATGGTATCTCCAACCATATGGAAGTTCATCGTGAGCGGCATAACAGCGTCGGACAGAACCTTATCTCCAGTGTTCTTTTGGGCCGCCACCAGAGACATTGGCAGAGCAGCCGCGCTGGACATGGTGCTAAGTGCCGTCACGACGGCCGGCAGAATGTTTCTTAAAATTTCCATTGCCCGAAGAAATTTAAAATTTGCGGCCACAAACAGCCACAGACATAAATAAGCCAGGAGAAAACCGAACATCAGCAGGCAAATACAAAGATTATGTCCCAAAAATCCTGCCATTTTTCCCTCTGCAAATAATTTCATAAGGAAACCGCATACGAAAATTGGCAACAGTGGGATGAAAAAACGCTTCATAAATTTCATTACCAGTCCATGAACGCAATTTATGATGGAAAAAATGTATCTGTGTTGGTAAAAAGAATTAAATAATCCAACGCCAACTCCCACCAGCAACGCCGAAGATGTGCCTAATAGACATGGAAGATTTAAATTAAAAAGTGGTTCAATCACCACAGAAGTATTAACTATATTTTGGGCTTGAAAATCGGACAGCAGGAAAAATCCGACGCAGCCAGCCAGCATTACATTCAAAAAATTCGAAGCAAAAACCATTGCCATCAGGCCAAGCACAAACAGCATTCCTTCCCGCGGAATAGCGGAAAGCGCCACTGCCACAAAGCTAAAGAGAAGAAATGGTAGCACAAAAACCAGCAGTTCTCGCAGGCAAACGCTGATTGAGAGAAAAAAGCGGACAACATCCGTCGATAATCTCTCCTGGAAACAGTACACCAGGAGAAAAACCAACAACAATTGAAACAACGTATTAGTGATAATAGCCTTTATTTTCTGCATGACATTTTATTTTAGCGCCACCAGATCGCCATCGTTCAGAAGCACATACATTACCCCATCCACAATGATCGGGTTAACAGAAATGCTATCACTTTTATCTTCGATTTTCATGGTTCTTTCTATTTTTCCTTCGGGTGTAACAAATAAAAGCTTACCTGCCGGCGACACCATGAGCATATGTCCGCCGATTGGGAGTTGCCCATACCAGTCGGCCAGTAATTTTTTATCTGAATCCAGTTTGCAGCGCCAACGGAGCTTTCCGCTATGCCTATTCAAACAAACAAGTTCCGATTTTGGACAAAGTATAAATATGCTATTGCCGCTTACCGTTGGCGTTTGCAATCCTCCGACATTGCAAGACCATAGGCGATCTCCGTTTTTTTTATCGAGAGCTATCGTCTGTTCGTTGGAGGCGGAAAAATACACAACATCGTCTTTGACCACTGGACAGGCTCGCGGATGTGTAAACGAATGCGCAGAGTTCGTCAATGAAAACTTAGAAAACGCGGAATCCCAAATTACGGCCCCTGTTTCGGCTGACAGGGCAAATATTTCGCCGGAAGAATAGGACAGAAAAACCATACCATTATCGACTGCCACGCCAGCGGAACCTAGAAAAGAAGAGCTAACAAGAGTTCCGGAGTGTGACCAAACGGTCTTGCCGGTATCGATATTTATGGCCTGCAGAGTATTGTTGCTGCACATAATAAATGCTTTTCCATCGCTAACAGTTATGCCGTCTCCTTTGCAGGGCGCTGGCAACTTTATGCGCCATAAAATTTTGCCGTCCTGGGCGTTCAGCAGGAAACATTCGGAAAAACTGGACGTAACAACAAGCTTCCCGCCATAGTAGGCCATGGAGCCGCCTGTTTGCCCATCTTTTCCTTTTATCAGCGTACTGGTCCTCCAGATTCTTTTTCCATCGGCTGGATCGATGGCATACACTATGCCAGCCGCGTCCAGACAGAATATTTTCCCCTCCGCCGACAGCGGCGAAGCAGCTATGCGAGTGGACTTATGGTTCGCAAAATCCAAGGATGACGACCATATTTCTGTCGGAGTAATAGAAAATTTTAGTGGGGAATAGCAATGAGCAGCGTTCATAAACGGCTGTGGGACTTCTTTATTTAGAAATTCGACATTGTCCATTGGAAGATTCGCCTTTTCCACATCAAACGCCACTTCATCGTCAGTTGCGATGATATCTTCCCGTTGACCAGACAATTTTTCCTTGTCAGAGCAAGCTGTCAGCAAAAAACACAGCAAAGAACAAGAAATTACACGTCCGTGGCTCATGACTGCTTTTCCTCTCCATTTTTTATGTAACTTGATATCATGATTATTCTGCGTTTTATGCTCTCGGGCACATCCTTGCAGGATACGATTTTATCGAAAATTTCCAAAGCGGCGGCGTGATTGCCATCATATTCCTGAATCGCTCCTATCAATTCCATCGCCATAAAGCGGAACGGACGGTCGTCGCTGGTAAGCGGTTCCAGCAGGCGCACAAGTTCAATCGATGTTTTTACCGGATAGGAGGCGTATATCAACAATGCCAGATCCCGCCATATTACATCAACACCTGGCCGAGTAGACAGTTCCAACAGCGGAGAAAGATTCTCTTCGGCAAACTCTCCGGCCATCATCTGGCTGCCGGATTTCAGGATCATCAAAAAAGGTTTTAACTCAACCGGAGCTTCTTCAGACAATTCTTTTAGTAAAAGATTATTTTTTGTGCTAACTCCTGCACCCATAAGCGCATTTGTTATATCCTCAAGATGCTTTTGCTTGCGGGTGTGCCAAGATGAATAGGCCAATATACCAACGGCAATAACCACGACCGTATATATTATTGGCTTTTTATGCTTTTTTAGGAACAGCATCTGCTTATCATGCTGCAGCTCCTCGTCTATTTCATCCAGAATGGAACGTTCTTCATTACTCACGGATACCTCGCTATTAGATAACGGATTGTATATCATTTGCTCCTGCCATCCAATAGATTAAAAGCAATTGGATTACTACAATCCGGCGGAACGTTGTTCAGCTACTGTTTTTTGTCTTTGAAATATTCTCTAATTTCGCTACAGCGATCAGCTATGCTTACATAGGAAGAAGACTGTATGCGGTTACTCAGATACGATAGATCTAATTTTTCGATACCGGCGGCGGATTTTTGTGGCGGACGAATTTCTTCCTGCCCATTCATGTAGGGCCGCAGCACTTTTGGAATGCGAATGAACCCCTCTTTGGTTTGATTATTTTCCATAATTGCAATGATAACTCTATCAGTTAGAGCCGTGGCCGATATGCTGTGCAAAAATTCCGTACGACGTTCCTTCACCATTCTGATTTTCAGGCGGCGTGCCTGATAATCAGTGAGATTGGAGTTAGAATGCGTCTCCTTATAGGCACCGAATGCCGGAAACCATGCTTCTGTATCAAATTTTTTGTATCCAGGCGCTCCCATATCTCCGGTGCACACGAGAACAACCCTGTACGGGATCTCCAGGCCTTGCATAATATCTTCTATATTTTTTTGGCAGAAAAGATTCCAGTATTCTGAATCTTCCGATCGACACAAAATAATTTGTTCCTGCTTTTGGAATTGGTGTACACGGAATATTCCCCTGGTCTGGCGACTTGCTGCGCCGGCCTCGTGGCGGAAACATGGCGTACAGGCGGTGTATAGCAGAGGTAATTCGTCAGCGGCGATTATTTCATCCCCCCTATAGGCGACCAAAGATTGCTCCGAAGTGCCAATCAACGACAGCTCGGAGTCCTCTATTTTGTATATTTCATCCTGGGCAAATGGCAAATATCCGGTGCCATAGAGCGACAATTTTTTGGCCAGAACCGGCGTTCTAAACGGGATAAAACCTCTATCAATCAGCAAATCCTCGGCGTAGCGGAAGGCAGCGTTTTGCAGACGAACTCCATCTCCGATCCAATAATAAAACCCGCTGCCAGTTGTCTTAGTTGCACGCTCTTCGTCGAGTATATGAAGCCTTTCACCGAGCTCGTGATGATATAGCGGAGTAAAATCGAAGTGCTGCGGATTTCCGCTGCGGTATATTTCCGCATTGTCGGCGTCGCTCTGGCCGATCGGAACGTCCGGAGATAGCATATTAAAGACCCTGTCCAGTAACTCCCTGCGCGTTTCTTCCAACTCCCGAAGCAATTTTTCGCTCTGTCCGAGTTCCACCT
>JAITRK010000096.1 GCA_031288435.1 Holosporaceae bacterium | reverse complement strand
AATCGGAAATCGCAAAATTCATCGCAGAACGGGACGAAGCCAAATCACGAAAAGATTTTCAACTGGCAGATAAGATTCGCGATGAATTGCTCAGCCACGGTATTCGCATCGAAGACACCAGACATGGAGTTGTTTGGAAATCCGTAGCTGATCCAAAAATAAAACGATGACTTTTCCGCAATCACTTCCAGGGTCTCCGGTTTTCCTAGCTCCGATGGCCGGAGTAACTGATATGCCGTTTCGTCGACTGGTGGAATCGTTTGGCGCATCCGCCACTGTATCTGAAATGGTCTCCAGTGAAGCGCTGGTGAGAAACAATTCCAAAACTCGTGGCCGCCTTGTTGGCAGTAGCTCGCATTTGCCGAATGTGGTGCAAATTTTTGGATCAAATCCAAAAAATATGGCAGACGCCGCAAAGCTGAACGCATCGCTGGGCGCAGATGCGCTGGATATCAACATGGGCTGTCCTGTTCGAAAAATAGTTTCCAATGATTCTGGCGCAGCTCTCATGAAAAATGAAGATTTAGCAGTGAAAATTGCAGAATCCGTGGTAAATGCCGTGGATATTCCGATAAGCGTAAAAATGAGATTAGGATGGGACGCAGAACATATAAATTGCTTTAGCCTTGCTAAAAAATTTGAAGACGTCGGCGTAAAAATGTTAACCATTCACTGCAGAACTAGAAATCAAATGTACAGCGGATCGGCTGATTGGTCTGCAATTGCGGAATTAAAAAAAATTATTCGTATCCCATACATCTGCAACGGCGACATAAAAACTCCAGAAGACGCAGTCACGGCGCTTAGGCTATCCGGATCCAACGGTGTTATGGTTGGACGCGGAGCCCTTGGACAACCTTGGAGACTCCGTCAAATTATGGATTTTATTCAGTTGCAAAAACGAACAGCTCCACCGTCGCTCCACGAACAACTAGCCGTTGCTCTGGAGCACTTTCGCAATACGCTGGATTTTTATGGAGAATATAGAGGGTTGCGAGTGTTCAGAAAGCACTTTTGCTGGTATAGTAATGGCCTGAGTAGCGCGTCAAGATTCAGAGAAATGGTTAATAGAAGCGACAATGTTGCGTTCTTGGAAAAGATTGTAAAAGAATTTTACGAAAAACAATTCCAAGAATCCAATAATAATTTGTGATAATAAAAAGAGGATTGAGCGATGCAGCGCAAAGATAACACTGATCAGTTTGAGCAAGGATTATCCACTATCCTAAAAAGAATCTTGGAAAAGTATTTCGACTCGCATAGGGATAGCACGCTGCCTTCCGGACTTTACAACCGTGTCATAGACGAAGTGGAAAGAGTAATGTTTGAGGTTACTCTTAAGCACGTGGATGGGAATCAATTGCAGGCGTCGAAAATACTCGGCATAAATCGTAATACTCTGCGTAAAAAAATGGCTAGAGCAAATTCTGGAGGCGAAAATAGCTACTAATCGACTGAGGGACTTTCTATTATTTTTAAAAAAAAACAGCACCCGAAATTTTTTAACGTATCTGTTTTTTATACTCTCAGCCATTTCCTGTTTTTGTACTTATGTATTATTTTCAAATGTAGACATATATAATAGAAGCCATAACCTAGTAATATTAATTCTCTATTGCGATGTTGCATTCATATTAATATTACTGCTATTGGGCAGCCACAAATTTGTGGAATTGTGGGTAAATCGGCACAAAAAGGGATCAAAGCTATCATTCAGATTTATAGTGCTTTTCTCGCTGTTGTCCGTAATCCCGTCAGTGTTTATGGGTATATTTTCCGCTTTTTTCTTTCATCAGGGAATTGACTCCTGGTTTAATGAACGTAACAGAACGGTATTAAAAGAATCGCTGGCCGCTGCGGAGTTATATCTGGAGGAGCACAAAAAAAACGCCCTCAATGACTGTTTTGCCATCGCAAAAACAGTCGATTATCACATGGAATACATGCACGATCTGATGACGGTAGATTATAACAAATTTTACAGAGATATGGAGTTTGTGCTGGACGACCTATGCGGACTAAAGGGAATAAGTTCCGCCATATTGCTAGATTCGTCGTTGAATGTGATAGCTCATTCCAAATATAGCGTTTCTCTGCACTTTGTAAGCATAAGCTACGAAGATCTCCGGGTGGCCAATGAAAAAGGAGCTATGATTCTTAACGACAGCAACGATAAAAACATAATCGTCCTTTCCTGCTTCAAAACCGGTGGCGGCGAATATATGTATTTGATAATAAAAAAAGATATCAATTCTAACATAATATCCAATGCCAAAAACGCCAGAAATGCCTACGACGAATATTATCGATTGCTCGAAGATCGCGGTTCGCTGGAGATAGTCTTCATATTAATGTTCCTAATAGTGGGCATATTGTTGCTGGTGGCCTCCATTGTTATGGCGGTACTGTATTCCTGGAAAATTGTGAAGCCAATCAGTAACTTAATCGATGTTTCCGCCAACATTATTGATGGAGATACGACCGCCAGAGCAAACGAGGAGAGCTCCTATGAAGAAATCTCTCTATTACTGAAAACTTTCAATGAAATGGTTACCCAAATTCACGAACAAAAGGAAAATTTAATCAACATAAACAAACAACTGGATGAAAGAATAAAATTTACCAGCAGCGTGCTAACCGGAGTGTCCTCCGGCGTGATAGGAATCGATAATAATTCCATCTACATATGGAATAGCGCAGCCGAAAAATTGCTGGATAAAAAAATCTCCTTTGGCGAGCACATAGGTAATCTAATACCAGAGATAGAAGATTTTTTGTCAGAAGCCGCTGTCATGTTGTCCGTCGAATGCCAGATACAGTACAAAAAGGGCAACGAATATCTGCTGTTTTCCACAAAAATAGAGAGCATCGGAGATCCGCAGGACTACCATAGCATGTTTGTTATAACCTTCGACGATCTAACGAACATCGTACGCATTCAGAGAAGGATTGCCTGGGAAGAGGTTGCGCGCAGAGTTGCTCATGAAATAAAGAACCCGCTTACGCCGATTCAACTATCGGCGGAGCGCCTAAAAAAGAAATACATCTCTCAGATATGCGTAGATCAGCAGATTTTCTCGGAGCTGGTGGATACAATAATTCGTCAGGTCAGCGACATAAAAAGGCTCATCGACGATTTCAACTTTTTTGCCCGACTGCCGGAGCCAATACTGAAACGGTGTAATCTATATGAAGTTTGCAAGCAGGTAGTATTTCTTATGGAAACTGCAGCCGGAGACATATCAATTATTTTCACTCCGACAGCGCAGCAGCAGCACTTCGCCAAAGTAGACGAGCGATTGTTGCATCAGTCGGTGGTAAATCTCATACAGAATTCCATAAACGTCTTGAATGCCTCAAAGAAAAAAGGTAAAAAAATCTGGGTAGTCCTTGAGGAAACCGCAGACAGCGTCATAATTTCTATAGAAGATAATGGACCAGGACTTCCGAAGGAAAAAATGGAATCGCTGGCCACTCCGTATTTCACATTGATGCCAAACGGAACGGGGCTTGGGCTGACCATCGTAAAAAAAATAGTGCAGGATCACGGAGGCGAATTATCGTTTTGCAATAGCAGACATGGCGGAGCGAGGGTTGCCATATCTGTTCCGCGCGGATAATAGTGGAGAAAGTTGGCATGAATAGCGAAAACGGCAACGTACTCATTGTGGACGACGATTCGGAGGTGCGGAAGCTAATGTCCGATATCCTAGTGGACGAGGGCTATACAGTACGCACGGCTTCCTGCGAGCATGAAGCGCTTGCTCAAATAAAAAAATGCATTCCTGATGTTTTATTTCTGGATCTCTGGATTGGGGAAGACGAATCCGCCGGCATGAAAATTCTGGAAAAAACGAAAAAAATAAGCGACGACATACCAATCGTAGTCATATCTGGGCATGGCACCATAGATGTGGCAGTCAGCATAATGCAAGACGGCGCCTTTGATTTCATCGAAAAGCCGTTTGTCATCGAACGCCTACTGATAACCTGTCGAAAAGCGGTCGAAATGTGCCGCCTGAAAAAAGAAAATAGTTCTTTGAAAAACAGCAAATTCTGTTCGGACATATTTAGCGTTGGGTCGTCGTCCTTTGCCAATTCCATAATGTCGACGGTGGAAAAAATTGCCTCATCCAATAGTCGTGTGTTTATTGATAGTCCGATAGGTATGGAGGCAGATGTGATGGCCTATGACATTCATAGGAAATCCAACCGCAGCGATAATTTTTTTGTATGCATGAACTGCTTCTGCAGCGGCTTCAATAATTTCCTACAGGATTTTTTCGGAGCAGAAAATTACTATGGCAATTTGGAAAAAGCCGACGGCGGAACAATTTTTCTGGATGAAATCGATAAATTATCGCAGGATTTTCAACGGAAATTGCTGTCATTTTTGTTGGAGGGGAAAATTCGCTTTGGCAGCAGAACTGTGCGTTCCAACGCCCGCGTGATATGTGGAGCCGCCTCCGAAAATATAAAAAACGCCATGGATCGTGGCGATTTCAGCCGCGAACTTTTCTATAGGCTGAAAATTTCCGAAATCGTTATTCCGGAGATAAAACATCGGCGCGAAGATATAGTGGATTTGGTGAACTACTATCTATTCAAGTCCGATCTGCTGTTCGGACTACCAGCCAAAAAATTTACCGAAAGTGCCATGGCGATTTTGCAATCCTACGACTGGCCTGGGAATATATTACAGATCAAAAACGTCGTGGAAAACAGCCTCATAAACGCCAGCGACTCTCATGATATTTACATCAGCGAAAAATTTCTGCCCTCAGAATTAACCACCAGCACGAAGGATAAGTTCGATTCCCTAAATGTGGCGAAATTTATAACTATGCCACTGAAAGAGGCAAAGGAACGTTTTGAATCCGACTATCTGACTGCGCAAATCGAGCGTTTTTCCGGAAACGTATCCCAAACAGCTCACTTCATCGGCATGGAGCGCTCGGCATTGCACAGGAAAATAAAGGCGTTGAATGTTCAATTTAGAAAAAGCCACGGCGCCAAGGAAACATGATGAAAACATTGATTCTTGGAGCTGGAGAGCTTGGGCTTGGCGTCGCAAAACGATTACTGGATTTCGGTGAATCCGTAACGCTAATCGAAAAATCTAGCAGAACAGCCGAAATGGCGGCAGCCGACGGAATTGATATCGTTCTTGGAGACGCACTACAACCGGAAACTCTGGAAAAAGCAGGAATAGGAGACGCCCTCCATGTGCTAGCAGTTCTGCCGCAGGACGAACAAAATCTCGTGGCCTGTCTGCTGGCCGAGTCGCTCTTTGGCGGAGCAAAAACTAAAATGGCACGGCTTAGATCCGAAACATTTCAAACGGCTGCGATTTCTGGATATTCCCTGAAGGAAAAATTTGGCATCGACGTGGTAATTCGGCCGCTGGACGAAGCGTCAAACTTTGTCAGCAACGTTATTTGCATTAACGGAGCGCTGGAAGCTATGTCACTGGATGATATTATTGTTGTCAGGATAAAATGTCCAGATGGCGCCGAAGTGCTAAATACGCCGTTTCGTTATCTATATAGGATAATCGATCAAGATGTTGCGGTGCTTACCGTGACTCGCGGAGGAAGAACTTTCCGCCTACAAATGGATGACGTATTGCTGGCGGAGGACGAAATATATTTGGCTGTTCATAGGAACCGCAAAACCGAAGCGCTAAAACCATTCGGCTACGATCAATCTGCGAAACAACGATTGCTGCTGATCGATGGTAGCGAGCGTTGGTCGCCGATGATCGAAACTGTCAGAAAGTCAGGCGTCGAGGTTAGTGTTCTTGAAAAATCGCTGGAACTGGCCGAACGGATTTCTCTGGATTTCCCGGACATAACCACTCTCAGCGGCGA
>JAITRK010000094.1 GCA_031288435.1 Holosporaceae bacterium | reverse complement strand
ATTTCATTCATTCCCTATCGGGAATGGTAACAAAAAATATTGCGATAATCAACTAAAAATTACCGCTGGGGAATATGTATTAGATAATTCGAAATTACATAGCCTGGAGAACAAACCATGGCGGACAGAGTGAGATTCGAACTCACGAAGAATATAATTCTTGCCGGTTTTCAAGACCGGTGCCTTAAACCGCTCGGCCATCTGTCCGCGTATTCGCAGGTACTCTAGCAAAAAAAACTCGTCTTTTATAGTTCATATGCACGAACGATAATCGAAAAAATCCTGCGACGACGTAGCGCCGCTGCTCAAGCGATAGTCGACAGCATACCTTTGTCCGTTTTGTTGCTAATGCCCTTTGCATAGAATTTGCGGGACATGAGCAGCTCGTTCCGACAATGTTTCAGCTTTCTAACTTCGCGTATGTCGTCTTTATCTTGGACGAGAATGGCGCTTAGCTTTATTTCGACCAAATCTATCAAAATGTCTAAAGATTGCTTTGATAACATGTTATACCTATGGCCTGCAGGCTAACATTTTATATGCCGCGCACTGAAAAAAAGGTTAATTTGATGGATTTTTTTTTAAAAAATTTATGCGATTTGCGTATTGAAGAATTTACCGACAACAAAAAAGTTCTAATTGGGCTAGATATCGGAGATAAGACCATCGGACTTGCTGTCTCCGACAAAAGAAATAGGATCGCCTCCTCTGTCGCAACCATAATCAGAAAAAACGATACGACTGATTATGAGACACTACTGCGACACATTAAACACTACGATGTGGGTCTTGCTGTGTTTGGGTGGCCAATCCAGATGAATGGAAAAGCGGGCCCCCAGTGCGAAAAAGTTTCTGCATTTGTCGGTGGTTTTTCCGGCCACACAAATGGTGTATTATTTGCGCCCTGGGACGAAAGATTTTCCACCAGCGTCGTGGAACACGTCATGATTGAAGCTGATATGTCAAGGGGAAAGCGCAGCCGCCTGCTGGACAAAACCGCCGCCATCTATATTTTGCAGGGAGCCATTGATTTTTTGAACAGACCACGCAGCTGACTGAATCTTGCTGAATCTTGTCAAGATAAAATGTAGGCGTTACTGATATTTTTTCTTTATTCTTATGACTGCTTTTTTCTTTAGACCCTGAATTTCCGCTTCGGCAAGCACCGCTAATTTTTCGTTCATTTTCTGAATTTTTATGTCGCTGCGCGATGGTTCATGTAGCGAACTAACCTGTTTATCCATAACGCAGATGATCAAAATACCATTCTCCGTTCGGATTGGCCTGGAAAACCCGTTGGCTGGCACATTGCTGAGAACATTCCTAAATCGCGGATCCATTCCTTCAAGGACAGTCGACATCTGATCGGAAACGGCTGCAACCTCCGACTCCTTCGCGTGAGCTATTAGTTCATTGGCGTTCCTTGAAGTCTTCAGCAGGCCATCAACAAAATTCATGACGTTATCTACCACGTCTCCTGAAGGGTGTTCCATTGGAAATGGCACCACAAGCTGCACCAATTTTAGATTAGTAATGCTTTTCGTGCCTGATTCTCTCCTGTCCTGCAGGAACAAGATAAAATAGCCGCGACGATTTTTGGCCATTCCATAGGAGCCAATGGGCATGGTCTGGAGTACTTTCTCCTCTTCCGGCGAAAGCTGCTCTCGAAATACCCATCCGAGTTCTCCTCCATTTCTTGCTTCAGCGCTTTTGGAAAACTGCCGCGCAAGATTCCCAAAGTCCGCGCCACCGCGGCGCAGAATATCCAGTAGATTATTTGCTTTCGTTAGCACCGCATTTTCTTCGGACGGCTTGGAAACAGGAAAGAACATGCGGCGCACACAATAGGATTCTTGTGTGAATCTTTCCCGCATTGATGCGTATAGTCTGCTTAATTCAGATTCCGAAATATTAACGTTTTTCCCGAATCTTGCCCTAATGTACTCGGACCAACAAATTCCAATATTGATCTGGTATGCAACGGTCCACATCTCTATGCCATGCGCGTTTAGGAATTTTACAAAGTCCGGTAGGGTTTTATTCACCTGCCTGGCCATGTCCGTAAGGGTATTATTGATGGCGTCGTTTAGGTCTCGCTCTGGTAGCCATCCTTCTTTTGGAGCAAATTTCTTCAGACACTGCTCTTTTAATTTTTCGTCTATCATCTCCGCCAGGACTTCGGAACGGATTCGAGATTTTTCGGCGTCGGCGCGCTCCTGCCCCAGAAACAATAGCACCAAACGGATTCGATCATTAAGATCGAGGGTTGTTATTATTTCGTCGTTTACGACTGCCACTATGCCGTCGTACTCCAGAATATCTACGCCATTGTCATTATTATTCGCATTATCTGCGCAGGACTCTCTTAAAAAAAATACGGATACGAATGCAACAACTATGCAACGGAACAGCACAAGCATCTCCTAAACTTTCGTCACCAAGGGTACTACGAAAAGAAACAGAGATCAAACGCAAAAATGCTAATTTTGCGATATCCGCAGCCAAAAATTCCGCCATTACCACGCATATTACATTTTGCAAAAATATATATTGCATTTTGTTAAAGATTAGTTATTATTAATTTCGCCTAGAATTAGATGTTATTGTTAGCCATTTTTGAGGAGTAAAGACATTGAAAAAAATATTGTTATTTTCAATTGGTATTGCCGCCTTTGGCGATGTAGCTGCGATGAGTCAAGTAGCACGTCCTAAGCAGGTAGTATATCCTGAGACAACGATAGTTTATAAGATAGGCAATAAGCTTTATCAGGCTTCTATGACGGAACTCCAATTAGCCATGAATATCGATAACAAAAAAGACGATGAATACATAGATACCGAAGTACAAAAAGTTACGAGTAATGACCCAAAATATAGCGAACTGAAAAAAAAGGAAACTACCTGTATGAATATTGTATAAATCCAAAGAGGGATCAATTGAGTTCATTTAATGAAAAGCCCATTACTTTTCGCGAAAAAAGTGTCACAGATGTACATGTTATATTACAATATGTGCTCATAAAGTTTATTATAAAAACATTCCAACGATAATTGTCTGTGAACGCCTCTATTCTAACAATGGAGTAGCAGAAATTGTAATCGAAGAGTTCCCTATCTTTGACAACAAGCTAGATGATTATATACCTCATAATACTGTATCAACAGGTTCAATTGTATTAGGCGATTATATTCGCCATGAGAATACTAAGGAGAATAACACTTGTTTC
>JAITRK010000025.1 GCA_031288435.1 Holosporaceae bacterium | reverse complement strand
CGCCACCGTTTCTCCAACTTTTATTTCAAGATTGACGCTGTCCAGTACTGGTCTATCTTTTTCATACTCGAAGCATACGTTTTGGTATACGACGCCATGTTGTATGTAATTCAATTTTGCTGCAGATGGCTTGTTAATGATGGCTGGCGATGTCTTAAGCAGCTCAAACACTCGCTCCATGGCCATGAGGGATCCCTGCATGGCGTTGAAATCGTTTCCTATGGACTTTATTGGCTGGTAAAGCAGCAACAGCGCCGTTATGAAGGATACAAAAGAGCCCGGAGTAAGGCCGTCGTATACAATTAGATAACTACCCATCCAAATTATTGCGGCAATGCCGATGGAAATTATAAAATGCATCATCGGAGATAAAATTCCGGTTCTTTGGATCATTTTCATTCCCAGAGTAAATACAGATGATAGAGTCTCGGAAAATTTTTTCATTTGATGGCTATATAAATTATAGGACGTTACTACGCGATTACCGCTAAAAGCCTCTATGTAATGCGTCATTATGGCCGCGCCAGTAAATACGCTCTGGGATATAATACTACTTATGCGTTTTCTTATGGTGGTCAGAGGGTAGAGAGCGACAATAAACACCGTCAGCGCCACTATAGCCAATTTCCATGAATTTATCAGTAATACGCAAATCAACGAGATGGAGGAAAATATTCGAGTAGTGAACATATTCAGGTGATTAAGTAATCCAGCGCAGGCTATGTCCACGTCTGTATTGAAGCGCGTCTGAATACTTCCGGAAGTATTTTTATCAAAAAACATCGCCTCATAGAGCATCAGTTTTTTAAACAAATCATATTTTAATCCGTTACTTATTTTTACTCCAACCCAGGCATTGAGATAGGTGGAAGAATAATTGAATCCACTTTGCAGTACGCTGAAAACTACTATCAACAGAGGGATATAGGAGCTGGTGCTCAGGTTTTTTTCTATCATGATCACGTCCATGTAATGCCTTAGCGACAAGGCTATCAGCGCGTCCATGGTGCCCACGGGGAATGTGACCAAAATAGCCAGCAAAGCCCTAATCCTATAGGGTCTCACATAGGGATACATACTCTTGTAATTTTGAAATATGTAGGAGCTAGTTATTTTTTGTTTTATTTTCTCAAGCATGGTTATCAGCAAACAACTTATCTCATACTACCACAAAATTAGCAGTATCAAAAAAAGAACTTCATCCCCAAGAAGATCGCATTGGCGCAATTGTCTTCGATGCTGCCGAGGCCGCAGGCCTTTTTATAGGCTCGTGCTCGATCGCAGGTTCGTGTTCTTATGTTATCATATTCGATATATACGCTAAATAATTTATTTAGCCTATGCTCTGCGGCTGCGGTTATTATATCGGTTGTTGCCTTTTCGTTTTTCGAGGAGAAATTAACGTCTGACCTGAAATATCCGCCTGATATTGTTAGCTTTCCAAATTTGTAGGCTGCACCGAAGGAGTACATTCGTCCGGCGTCTGCGCCTTCCTTGACGCCAATACTTGGATCATGTATGGAATAATCGCAGTTTTCATCAAACGCCACGGCGGAGCCAACGGCATAATGCTTTGCCAGTAATGATTTCCCATGATCTGTATAGCCTGCTGATAACTTGAAGTCCTTGTAACCTATTATGCCTCCAATGTGGTATGCCCTCACGTTGCGTACTTCAATATTATCCATTCCGGATTTTCCTTTCCCAAACCACCCGGCAACGGAAAGAGTGGCATTGAAGTCGTCAGCTGCTCCGTATTCGTAGGACGCGCCACCGGTTACAATGTTTTGTGAGTAGGCGCAGGTGCCGGCGAAATCCCAGCGCAGGGTGTCGTAACAATTGATAGGGCAATGCCTGGTTTGGAATAAATTGGTATCTCTACTATCTGGAGTGAACGATATGCCAATGGAAAAACCACTGATGACGGGCGACTGCCACGCAATTTTTGCAGATTTACGGTCGTCCATTACGCAACCGGAACTCGCAATGGCACCTGCGGATACGTTGTAGAAATATCCTAGATTTCCGCTGCCTGGCCCCTCGTAGGCCACGAAAAATTTATCTCCGTAGATGCTGAAATTATCGGCGGCGGTGTTGGTGTAACCGAGACGAAATTCGCCAAATATGTCCGGCTCCCAGTAGATATACGCTTTTTCTACTATGGCGTTCCCACGCTTTACAATCCCAGATGCGAATTTGGAGACAACTTCGAATCCGAATGAGTGATTGTCGATTTTCTCTGCATACTTTAGATCCACATGGCTCTGGAAAGAGGCATATCCGCTTTCCATTCCATTGCTTATTTTCTGGTTTACAAAACTTGCCGTAAGATTTGCGTCGCCGCTGAAATATAGATGAACTTCAACGCCACTCTCCCTCAGTAGATTGTTGACGTATTCATTCAGCAGAATGTCTTCCTCTGCAGTCTCTTCGAGAACGAAATCGCTGACGGCTCCATGCGAATTCCACGCACACATTGCAAAAACTCCATATAGGAGTAGGTATAATTTATTACGCATGATATACACAACAACTTTACTTTTTTAAGGCCCTAGACATTAGATCATAATTTATCTATGCAGTTGTAACAACGAGGGATATATAAAAAATGCGCCTTGTGGCATTTATGCACTATGAACTGTTGAAAAATATGCGCAGCTTTTGACTGCATAGAATTCATCTTTAAGAACAAAGTAGCAATAAATAATTCTAGACCTTGCAAAGGAACACAGAGATAAGTATCCTGACAGATTCGCCGTTTTTGGCGCATTTCTTGAGTTCTTACGAGTCTATAAGGAGAAGAAGGGGGCGTGGTTGCCATTCCTCCTGACGAGCCTAAGACTTCAAGAAGGTATAACATAGATTGGTTAAGGAAGTTTTGCTCCAAAAGTGAGTATTTGGAAGAGGTGGCTAGATTGATAGTCGGCTTGTAAATAAAAATTTCCCTGACGAAGAATAGGGTTTAGATTGCTGCCGGCAGACGGAGTATCTCTCTCTGTTTGCCGGCGGATTGGATTTTTAGCCGCGTTACTTCCTGCGAATTACGAGCATAGACACAGAAAGTCGATATATTCTCCGTAAAAAAACAGCACTTGATGTTTTTGCCTTATAAGCGTATTATTACGTCTGTTGAGTTTGTTATTTTATATAAGGAGATAAATATGCGTAAAAATATAATTATGCTATGTAGCGCATTGTCTTTTGCTATGGCGGCGACCGATGACGCATGCGCGATGGTGAATAATTTTGTTGATATT
>JAITRK010000021.1 GCA_031288435.1 Holosporaceae bacterium | reverse complement strand
TTTCGGAAGTGAATCGAGAGACGCCTGAATCGTTTGCATAACATTTTTTTTATTTTGTTCCACATCGGTGTTTTGTTTGAATGTATAACACTTAATTTTGAAATCTTCGGAAGTAAGTTTTGCTAACCTGATGAACCTGGACTCCTGCAGCAGATTAGTATATCGATCCAGCAAATTTTTGTCCGTTTCCTGGCTTTTTGTCATAAGTTTTTTGTAGGAAGTTATAGTGTTAAGAGGCAGAAGCCCAAGAGTTTCAAAACCGGCAAAAATACTATCGGCGGTTATTATGCGGATATTTTCGCGTGAAAAGGTAAATTCGGCAGGTAACTGCGCGAATAATTCCATAGATATTTCTGTTGAAAAGAGTCCTAAATTTCCTTCGTCGCATTTTAAGAAAAAATCAATACACTGCGGCTTATCAGGCATGTATTGTTCAGTGTAAAGTGTTATTTCTTTGTAATACTTATCTAATATCGGCAATAAAATGCCTTTAATTTCATTATTCAATTTCTCGATACTCAACGAAAATAAATGATTTATTGCAGCACAGTATTCGCTTAGAACATTGAAAACAAAATAACTATGCAGGCTACTGGAGTGGCGTCTATCGAAAATTGGGAAAAATTTGTCAATATCTTCCTTATAGTTTACGCGGTTAGGCTGCTGAGAATTCTTTGTAAAGAATTCCACTAATTTCCCGGTTATTTCAGCTTTGATTTCTGCACGATATTGACGGATTTCATTAGTTTCCTTCAGTTTGATTTCTGAAATTTTTCCGTCCGAAGTCTTTATAAACTCCGCATGTTTCAATTTTTTCGCCGCTGCCTGTCCTTCCGGAGATAAAAACTCCATTGAATGACATAATTGAACAGCCAATGCAATCGCTGCAAAACTCAGTGTCTTTCTCATTTTTTTCTCTACCATGCTAAAATAAAACTTCGTATATTAAATTTTTAGCAAAACAACGTTGCTACAAAAATTTACGCGAAAAACAAATAAATTTAATATAACATTTTACATAAAAAAAATCAAGCAAATGAATTTATTAGATGCGAGTTGGTATAAGAAAGTGGGAATCCCTTTTATATGGGCTTTCAGTAGTTCTATCAACTAGTGGTTAATAGATTTGCGTTATGATTGTTTCCGAAATGATTAGCTGAAGGGAACAGTTTGTACTTCTATCGTTTGTTTTAAAAATTGCTTCCTGCTATGGAGCTCTTGAAGGAGAGCTATGTGCTAATGATTGCGGATATTTAGTACAAAAACAGATCGGAGATTTCGGATTTCGGTGGCGAGATAGTTTTGACTTTGATATCATTATGGATGGAAAGCCTATTGCAAATTTTGCAACTCTTTTCCTCCATATGTAGTATTTGGAGTTGTTTCTGATAATAAAGTACAAAATGCGCCAGGGCGATGCTCTGATAACGATGAGAGGTGTACATTTGAATCTCCGCATATTCCTCATAAAAGAATGATTGCATCTCATATTATCAGCATTAATGAGGAATATTAGAAAATTTACATAGGAGATTGCTTACATGCCAATGGTTATCATTATTTTCAAAAACAGTTATCAATAAAGACGTTTTGGGAAAAAGAGATGAAATTATCAAATATTTTAAGAAACATGTGTCAGAAAAACCAGTGTCGGATGGATATTGGTCCAGCGTTATTCGAATATTTATTTGAAAATCAACGATTTTTTAGAGCATTGTTGCATTATGCTGCATTTACGGTCTTCAAAAGATTGAAAGCCAGAGATTTCAGCAGGAACTGTCCGTGAACTTTTTCGAGTCGGTTTATTTTTGCGGGCCGCATGATGCATGATGGAGCTTCGGATTTCGTTTTTTGCCGCAAAAACGCTCGATTTTCAGCTGATGCATAGCCTTTGTCGATGTAAATTCGTCGAGCGTTTACGCTGTCCACAACTTCGGCAAGAGTCCTGTATTCAGAGACGTTTGCAGGCTTCGCCACGATTTTTTCGCTGTAACCGGTTTTCGCGTCCACCGTTGCAAACCTAATGGAAATAGCGGGAGGACTTCAATTGCGGCGTATCATCTGTGCACGACGCGCTAAAGCGTCTTGATGTCACATATAAAAAGCGCCATTTGTATCCCATGTGAAACGGCGGACACAACAATAGATTTAACTGCAGATTTGACTGCGAAAGCCTATCGCGTAGGTCGATCTCCAAAATCATTTTTTCTCACCAGTACCAACTTCTTCCACAAATTTGTATACCTCTTCTGGAATAAATATTTTATCTTCAAAATTGGTAGTCGTAAAATCAAATTTAAGGTCGCATTCATTTTTAAAACTTTTAAAGCAGAAGGACTTTATTTGTACGGTACTACTAAGCAACCTTTTTTCTGGATCAATTCCGAAAAAATCATTCGCCTCTTCTAAGTTGCTTGTAATTTTTTGTAATTTTGTTTTAAATTCTTCCAAAGTAAAATAATTATCACCTTTTCTTAGCCAATCCTGTATGCGATATTCCTCCTGCCAAGCTTGTAATATTTCAATACGGCCATCTTTTTTTATTCCAATAAAAGAGTGGCCTGCAATGTCAAAGCGAAATACCATACACTTGTTTTCATCTGACCATAGTGTTTCACTAATTTTATTCATTAGTGCATCTTGTGTGGGGTAAGTACTTTCGATAATCCCAGACGATTTTTCTTGGCCAATATTACACTCGCAAATAGCTTTGTTTCTAAAAATAAAATAATTCGCCAGAAATCCGCAATTACCATTTAACAATAAAGACATTCTATTGATAAATTCTCCGGACCACTTACCAAGCTCTTCTTCTGCAATTTTGGAAAAAATGTCGTATGGTGAGTCACTTTCATTTGCTACCGGTCTTAATCTTTCTCCAAGTTCTGTGTAGTTGTTATCTTTACAATACAATTTTTCAGTTTCCAGAAGAAGAGTATTATATAAATTATTAACGAACAGAAAGGTTGCGTTTAACCACCCGTTAACATAGCTTAATTCATTAAATCCTTCTTTAATCATTTGCATTGCAATCGGCCCTAGATTACGCTTTTGTATTTTTATGTCGTTTGCATTGTCCAAAACTGCGCCTATCCACTTGATTAGAGAGTTATCTAAGTACTCCGAGTTGCGGTTATTTTTTGTAAAAACTCCAATAATTTTTCTTTTAGCATCGTTAGTAGCATCTATTATTGGCGATCCTGTATCTCCGTAGGAGCAACTTAAGCTACGATGATCTTTATCATCAACATCCGTTATGATTTTGTTGTTTCCGATTTTCACACCAGATTTCAATGTAGCTCTTTTGGAATAGCACCAAAAATTATTACCGGATCCAACTGTAAAAACAGTTCGAGGATCCTTTGGTTGTAGATCTTCTGTATTTATATCCGCTCCACATACTGGAGTTTCACTTTTTAATACTGGTCTATCGAGGATAAATATCGCCACATCAATATCAGTGCGCGCATAGACTTTAACAATTCTGTATGATTCTCCGTTGATGGCGAAAAACATATGTGATTGATAAGGTGTAAAAGCTTCCCGCAACTTTGGCGTTTCAACCAAGGTCTTTGCATTGCCTATTAATTGTATACTATCGCTACATTTATCATTGATTATTGTCTTATCATATTCACCAGGAAGATTCATATAGTTACTACCGGCGGTTAGCACCACCCTTCCTTCTAGTTCGGATTCCATTCCGTCAAAATTAATAAGCGTTCCCGTTGCAAATTCTGTACCATTATAAAGAGTTCCAACATATTGTCCGACATCGTTCCAATCAATGCTATTATATGCCCAATCAATATTCTCCCATATTTTTTTACCTAGGGATGTGACTACATTTTTACAATATTCCTGTTGCTTAACTACTTCCCCAGGCTTAATCTTTAGTTCTTCCCAAAGGCTGCGCTCCTCGCGTCCTGCATAGGGATAAAGAAATTTATCTTCGAAAAATTTTACAGGATTTTTTTCGCCTTTAATAAATTTTCTATATTCTGTTAGATTTTTTGCTACAGCAGAATTATTTTGACTTTTTTCACCTTCACAAATTACCGATTCCATCACCAAAAGGGCAAGCTCCGCCTCAGTAATTACTACGAATGAATCTATAATTTTTTGGGGGGAGGCTTTGTCGGTTACGTCCAGTATTCCCTCTGATTTGGGTTCGGCGTATACATTGCCCTGCACAATTCCAGTCAATAGACACAGTATCAACAGGCTTTTTTTCATCCTCTTTCTCCTTATCGTTTTGAAAATACTTTATGTTGAACTAAATTTTATTTAGAATAAGCTTTATTTCTTAAAATAATGTTAAATATGAAGTTTTTTTTCAAATTTAAAATTGTGTTATTTTAGAAGCTATTTATGTGTTAAAAGCCATTCCTAAAGCGGGAAGTCGATTCCGCCGCGTGATAGCGGATGGCACTTTGCAAGTCGTCGTATCGTTTTCCAAGCGCCTTTCCATAATCCGAATTTTTCTATGGACTCCAGCGCATATTCTGAGCAGGTTGGATAGAACTTGCACTGCGATTTCAAATGCATAGAGATGCATCTTTGATAAAATCTGATTGCAGCAACAACTAGCGCTCGCATTTGCCTATCCTGCGATGCAAAAAAGCGATAGACCTTTCAGCGGCAGCCACTAAAGCTTTCCAATGCGCCGTGTGCAAAGTTTTTTTTGCAATGAAAACGTAATCAACGCCTTCCAAACCTGACTCCCTGAGTAGAATATCGGCCAGCGCTCGCATTCTGCGTTTACAGCGATTCCTGACAACGGCGTTGCCCACTTTCCTTGAAGCCGTAAATCCCACTCTAAAATATCTTTCGCCATTTTCCGCGCACTGGATCACCATGTTTTCGGATGCAGAAAACAACCCAGATCGCGCTGCCTGCACGAAATCTCTTCGACAACGAATTCTGAATTTTCTACGCAAGCCTATCAGACCGACAAACGTGCACGCGATTTTGCTCTTCGTGATTTCAGTACGCGCCCACCGGCTGCCATTCTAGCTCTGAAACCATGACGACGCTTACGAACTAATCTGCTGGGATTATATGTCGGCCTAGCCATACCACTCTCCAATTTACAATTATACGATAAGAGTCTAGAGAATAAATGGCAAAAGTCAATATCTCATGTGGAGAATACGCTTCTGCGACTAAAGAATTAGCGCCGATTCATATTTTAGTCTAAATCACTTTTGGAGCCTCTGGTGATAATAACTCCGGTCTTTTTATCAACGGTTCTGGTTCTGACGTGTTGTTTGATGGGCTCAACAACCTTGGAAGCCGTTTTATCATCGTCGTCCAGGTTTTTACCCAGTGGAGCATCAAAGGCTTCGGTAACAAATGGATCGTCTTCTTCGCTTTCTATTGGAGCAACCATCTTTTCTCTGGGTTCTACTTTTTCACCATCTTCATTGTCTTGCTGAACGTATTTGCTGTCTATTTCACCCGACGGTTCCAGAGTCGGCAGCATTTTTCCGAAGATATACTCTACAGTGTCGTACTCCATGAATTTCAAAGTCTTAACAGCTATTGACGGCGAAGATAGACGTCCGGTTCCCTTATACTCGCCAACAAACGCTCCTTTTCCATTTCTACTGTTTTTGATGAAGGAAGACATCGGCAGCGATAACCCAGTGGCGTTGATTTCATCCTTTCGACGATTATATGTGGCGTCGATGGTAAACGACATCATTGGGCTAAGGATTCTGCCACTTTTTATTTCAAGCCTATCTTTGGAAGCGATCAGACGCCCGACAAATGAGTTGCACCCGAATGACAGATCGTTCCCTAACACCATATTTGGCGAAGATAGATAGATCAATTTTTTCAGTGTATCACTATTGGTGACCAGGAAATTATTCATTTCGAAGCCACCGGACAGGAATGTGGATTTGCTTGAGGACTTGAAGGAGGCATTCAGCGTTCCGCCGCTCATGCAATCCGAAACTCCGAGATATTTCATGAGTTCTCCGGCGTCGGAAGCAGAAATCATGATCACACCGTCCAGCGATCCATCCGCAGGTTTCGCGCTAAGCGCCAATGTCGCAGCGTTACCATACAGAGCTACGCATTCGCCGCCAACGATGCTGCCATTGCAAATGCGAATGTTGCCCTTGACGTTCTTCAGCTTTCTATATGGAGATAGTATTATTTCCCTAAGATCCACATAGGCGAACAACGAGGACGGACTCTTAGCTTGCATTTCCTGTGGAGACGATAGCCTACTCATATCGATGCTGTCGCCCAATAGCGAAAGCAAGTAGCTGGAATCCTTTTCCCTGGATATGCTCATCCTTGTAGAACATCCGTTTATGTTAAATGTATTCAGCGAACACCTGATTATATCTCCTGACAAATTGGTAATTATTTTTCCGGAGATCTTTGTGTAGTTGGTTTCCAGCACCAGGTTGGAAAAATTCAGCAGATCGCCAGTTTTCGTGACAGTTGCCTTGAATGTGCCGTCATCCATCGGCAATTTAACGCTGCCAATTATCGGTATATCGAAAGAGGTTCCTCTGAGATCGGCGATTATATCGAATACTTCTTTCCCTTTATCCCAGGAATTATCGATTCGCAGAGCTACGTTGCCGGAAATCCATTTCGGCGCCATTGGCAACAGCGAGCGTAGGAAATCTGACGTGCAATCCAATTCAAAATTAGCCGTCCCTGTTTTGGCGACGAGATTTTCTTTAACGTTTACCTTTAAGGAGTTGTCGTTCCCGTTGCTTACGTCCCCTTTTAGATCTAGGTTATTGCTATTCCAGCGTACGAAAATCTTCTTTTTGTTATCAGTTGAGCAAAGTTCGCCTTCGCATTCCACAATCCTAAACGGCAATCCACTTTTTGTTTTTTTGTCGCTGTCCAAGCGAACCAATTTCATATCCAGATTGGCCGTGCCCTTTATATTTAATTTATCCAGCGGAAGCGTGGATAACTTATTTGAAACTTCAGGGGCATAGTTTGATACATCTTTTAGCGGAAATACGACGTTGATTTTCCCAGTCCAGGAATTATCTTTATTGGATAGGAAGAAGGATCCGCCGTTTACGGAGGTGCTTTTTAATTTTGCATTTAATAGCTTTATATCTAGACCGTCATCGGTTACGGTTCCAACAGCGTCTATGTTTGTAATTGTGTCGCTGCCGATCGGAATTCGAGCATCGCTGATTTTAAACATTCCTTTTCCTATGGCGAGCTGACCTTTCGGTATTTCTTTACCAAAGGATATCGGGCCGTTTAGGTCGACCTTGAAAGATTCTAACCTAAATCCAGGGAGACAGTTTCTAAATGTCGGTACGACGGTCTTGGAGATATTCTCCGGAAGTATGGTTTCCATGCCCTGCATGCCAATATTGGTAACGCTGAGGGTTCCATTTATTCCGCCATAGCTTTTCGGCAGAAAATTTTTCAGCGGGACATTGATGTTAGTTAATTTTACGCCGGAATCTCCGTAGGATACGTCCAGTGCATCTATGTCGACCCTGTTAGGCTGAATGGTGCCAGAGATGCTACCGTTATCTATTTTCTTGCCCAGAGTAAGCGCCAATGAATTTTGGCCAAGTAGCCTAACAGTTCCAACGGAAGCTGTTAAATCAAACCTGCAGCTGGATAAATTCCCCTTATGATACTTTAACCTCAGCGTTCCGGATACGGGCAGGTCGTATCCCTCCAGCAACGATATCCACTCGTTAAAAAGAGTATTTTTATTTGCAAAAGTGCTGTAGATGGAGAATGGGTTCATGGAGTCCAACGTAACATCGTGGAATACATTGTTATTTTCCAGCACCCTCTGCATTTTCACGGTAGCGCTGTGCTCCGTTCCAGGCATAACGGACGAAAATGAAAGAACTCTAGGAAGCTTTGCGCCAACCTCATATTCGCTGTAAAAATTCTTTAGGTTCCAGGTAATATTTCTATTATCTGCTATGGATACATCTGCATTTATAAACTTTATTATCGTATTTTTATCCAGAACCGCATTTATGCCGCCAACCGCGGCGACCGGATCGAAATAGGCGCTATTTTCCGTGTTGGTTTCCATATTTGACCGAACGGACAAGGATTTGTAATCGTCCGAAATGATCCCTTTAATTCGAGCATTTACCACAGAAACAATTCCGGGCACAAACTTTAGCTGACGAATACTTTCCAAGTAGTTTGGGATGATTGATACTCTCGGTATAACCACGTCGTCCGCCCTGACCTTTCTTAGGCTTATTTCGAATGTTCCATGTTCGGAATTCCATTGAAACATGGCGGACCTTATCGATATATCCAGATCCGGAAACATTCTTTCAAACGGACGTGAGATAATTGTTCCGATCAGAGAGTTTTCTATGGTTCCAAATTGCATTAGCACACAGCATATGACTACGGCTATGGATGCTCCGCACAGGATTCCAGTAATTACAAATGAGATTCCCCTGGTGATTTTCCACATGCAGCTGTGCATCGGGTTCACGATTAACACCGAAAACGATTCTTTCAGATAGTCTCGAATGGGAAAATCTAAATTCGGTGTCGGTTCGTAGTTGGCAAATATTTCTTCATTGGAAACAAGCTGTTCACTAGACTTCGTCCAATGGGCGTCGTTCTGACTACCTTGTTTTCTTTTTCTGCTAAGCAACGCTACGGTACTACTAAAAAAACTCATACTACAAAACCAGCAGCCTGGTACTGATTCTGCTGGATAAGGTTTTATGAAAGGTTAATTTATGAATTGTTTTCTATTATTTTTATAAAATCATGCTTCGAAAGTATGGGGATACCCAATTTTTTGGCCTGGTCCAGCTTCTTTCCAGCATTTTCACCGGCCACAACGAACGACGTTCTGGCAGAAACGGAGGAGGACGTTTTTGCGCCAAAATTCTCTGCCAATTCTTTTGCTTTTTCCCGTGATAGGTCGTCGAAGGTTCCGGTAAATACAATTGTTTTATTTGCCAGCAGAGTGCTCTCTGATGCTCTTGCAGACATATCCTGCACGGTGACGGCTTGGGCAAGTTTCTCTATAAATTCCATATTATCTTCATTTAGGAAGAAGTTTTTTATGTCACGTAGAGTGACGTGGCCTATGCAATCTAGCGTTATCAGTCCGTCTAGTTCTTTATTTTTAGCTGCCTCCAATAGTTTTGTGCAGGAGCCAAAAAAAGACGCCAATTGTTTTGATGCAGTTCGCCCGACCTGTGGTACCCCAAGTGCATAAATAAACCTATCCAGCGAGATTGTTTTTGCGCTGCGGATGGAGGTAAAAAGATTTTCAACCGATAGTTTTCCCCAGCCTTCCATATTTTCCAATTTTATCTGCGAATTTTTGTTTTCCAATTCAAAAATATCAAGCGGATTCCTCACAAATCCAGATTCGAACAAAAATCGCATATTCTGATTGCCAAGACCTCCTATGTCGAAAGCATGTTTTGAGGCGAAGTGAATTAGCTTCTCGATTATCTGGGCCTCGCAATTTATGTTCATACATTTTACTGCTACCTCCTCTCCGCAGGTTGTCAGCGGAGAACCGCAGCAGGGACAAATATCTGGAAACTTGAACGGCGCCGCGTTTGGCGGTCTTTTTTCAAGTATCGGATACAAAATTTGCGGAATAACGTCGCCGGCTCGCTGTAGAATCACGCGATCGCCAATGCGAATATCCTTTCTCTCGATTTCGTCGCGATTGTGTAGCGTAGCTTTAGCTATGACCACTCCGCCTACCGTGACCGGCTTCAGTTCCGCTACTGGAGTAATATTTCCCGTTCGCCCAACCTGTACTATTATGTCGGTAATGGTAGTTTCAGCCTTTTCTGCCGAGAATTTATAAGCTATGGAATGCCTGGGAAATTTGGACGAGGCTCCCATTTTTTGCTGCAGTTGCAGATCGTTTACCTTGTATACGATTCCGTCGATGTCGTAATCTAGCTCCGCTCTCTGGTGCTCCATCTTGGAATAAAAAAGATACGCTTCCTGTTGATCTCGGCAAAGAGATATTTTATCGGAAACGAAAAAACCATATCTGGCCAAGGCATGTAACACGTCCATTTGTGTTCTGAAAACCTGTTGTTTTGTCATTATTGCATATGCAAAAAATGTCAATTTTCTTGATCTAGTTATCTCAGCGTCTAGCTGTCTCAGCGATCCGGCAGCAGCATTTCTAGGATTCGCGAACAATTTTTCCGATGACTTGGCGCGGGATTCGTTTAATTTTTGGAAGTCGTCTTTTTTCATTACAATCTCACCGCGAATTTCCATCTCTTCAGGCAGATTGTCGTCTACTATCTTTTTTGGAATATCCGCTATGGTAATGATGTTTTTCGTGACGTTTTCGCCAACAACGCCATCGCCGCGGGTTGCTCCGTGGATTAGCAGGCCGTTTCTATAGGTCAGCGAGGCCGATAGTCCGTCCAGCTTTGGCTCAAGAACCAAATCCACCTGACTGCACTGCGAAGCGTTTCTTACCCTCTCCAGAAATGCAGAAATATCGTCTTCGCCGTAGGCATTCTCCAGGGATAACATTGGATATAGGTGTGTCAGCTTTTGGAAATTTCTCGCAACCTTTGCTCCCACCGTTTGGGATGGACTATTCTCCATTTTCAGTTGGGGAAATTCTTTCTCCAGAGACAAAAGTTCATTGTATAGCGCATCGTAGGTTGCGTCATTTATCGTTGGCGAATCCCAGAGATAATATTGATTCGAGTACTCTTTTAATAACCTAACAAGCTCTAGATACCGCTTTTCTTCATTCATCAGCAAAACCCATCGACCATAAAATTCTATATCTAAACAATTAATATCAAATAGCATATACTTTGGACAGAGAAATGAAAGTATATCATGAAAGCAATAGAGGTTAAATGATGGATACTTCTGAAAACAGAGATCGTTTTATTCTTTGGATTTTTTGCGTGATGTTTTTTGTATATCAGTACGGTCTGGAAACAGCCATCCCCAATGTATTAAACGAAGAATTCAGGCGACACTTCTCAATTGGTCCAAAGGAATGGGGAGAAATGGTCAGCGTTTTTTTTGCGGTATATATGATAATGCAGATACCGGTTGGCATTATCATAGACAAGGCAATCAATCCAAAAATTATAGTTCTGGCCGCTTTCTTTTGTATGGCCTCCGGAGTCATTTTACTAGTGTCTAGCCATAACGTGATACTTGGGTTTCTCGCCCAGATCGCCATGGGTTTGGGAGGCTCCGTGTCATTTGTTTTGTTACTCAAACTTTCAGTTACCTATTTTCGAAGAGAAAAAGCCACTGTGATATCCGGCATAGCCACCGCCTGCGGTTGCTGCGGGCCAATTATAATAGGAACCGCTCTTGCGTATTTCTCGCAGAATCATGTCTGGAAAACCGGCGTGATCAGTGCAGGTTTATTCGGCTTCTTGTCGTTCTTGATTCTTCTATTCGCCGTTGATCGCAGAAAAACAGACTTTTTCGCAAAAACAGATGAAAGAAATATAACTTCCGAGTACATAAAAAAATCGTTGAAAGAAATTCTCGGCGACGGAAGCGCCTGTCGTCAATTTGTGCTGGCTGGTATTTTTTCCATGACGTTACTTGGAGCCGAAAATGCTTTTTGCTGCGCCTGGGGCATACCATTTCTCCAGCTTTTTTATTCCATTAGCAAATTGGAGGCAACGTCGGCGGTTAATGCTGTTTTTGTTGGATTTGCCATTGGTTGTCCGCTTGCAGCGTGGATATCTATAAAAATTAGTAGCTATAAAAAACCAATGATCATAGGAAGCGCCGCCTGCTTTTTTGTTCTGGCAGCGATTCTTTTTTGGAAGACGAATCTTCTTATTTTGACGATTCTATCGTTTTTATTCGGGCTTTTCGGATCATGCCAATTTTTGGCGTTCCCATGTTCCATAGGCTCGGCTCCCAGAAATCTTGAGGCAACCGTTGCCGGCCTGGTAAATACTCTCACGATGCTAGGTGGAACGATACTCATTCCAGTAGTTGGGTGCATGGTGGATCATTCCCATAAAATGTTGATCCTGGAGAACGTCTACGATGCGTGGGATTATCAGAGGGGATTCATAGTAGTTCTTGCGTCGCTGATAATATCTTTCGTATTTTCGTGTATTATCAACGATGTAAGCCCGGTAGTAGAATCAAAAGCAAACTAGCAAATTCATATATTTAGCTTCGCGATTCCCAATGTTTCTAGCATTTATATAAAATTTTCGAAAAAATTGTGTGTAATAACGTAAAAATACTTGACAAATATCGCTGCGATATGCTATTATTGACATTGTAGTTTTTGGAGGGAGATCAGAAAATGAAGAAAAATATACTTGTTTCAT
>JAITRK010000080.1 GCA_031288435.1 Holosporaceae bacterium | reverse complement strand
ACTGATCCTCTATGGATTCCTTGTTTACCACTTCCTTGCCGTGGATGATGTTTTTTACAGCCAGCTCGACGATTTTTCCATTATTGGTCTTTGGAACTCCGCGAATCTTTATGATCTTGCTTGGCACGTGGCGCGGTGTAGCATTTTCGCGAATAATGGTGTTGATTTTCTTTTTTAGCTCGTCGGTTAGTTCCACGTCCGGTCTCAAAACCACAAACAGAATAACCCTTTCATCGTTGTCCCATTGTTGCCCGACGGCAATACAGTCCACGACTTCTTCTACCTTTTGCACCTGCGAATAAATTTCCGCTGTTCCGATGCGAATGCCGGACGGATTCAAAACGGCGTCTGCTCTGCCGGAAATAAACACGCCACCGTTTTTAGTTAGCTCGATCCAGTCGCCGTGGCACCAACATCCATCGAATTTATTGATATATGAGGAAATAAGCTTTTTATGCGCAACATCTCCCCAAAACTTCAGAGGCTGCGAAGCAAACGTCGATACACAGGTAAGTTCGCCCTGTTCCCCAACTGGCATTTCCCTTTGATTTGGGCCGTAAACCTTCACATTCATGCCAAGTCCAAACCCCTGCATTTCGCCTGAATAAACTGGAGAGATTGGATTGCCCATCACGAAGCTGGAAACAATGTCTGTGCCGCCGGAAAACGAGTTTAGATGAACGTCTTTTTTAATTTTGTTATAGACGAACTCGCAGGCTTCGGCGCATAGCGGAGATCCAGTCGATCCAATGGTGCGGATACTGTCCAGCCGATGGGTTTCCATTGGACAAACGTTGCTTTTTAGCAGCGTATCAAGATACTTTGCCGAGGTGCCAAAAAACGTCATCTTACAGGAATCAGCCATATCAAACAGTACGTCAGGTTTCGGGAACAGCGGCAATCCTTCGTATTGCATCAGTGTGGCGTTCTGGGAAAGAATGGACGTAGCCCAATTCCACATCATCCAGCTGCATGTGGTAAAATAGAATACTCGATCGTCCGGTTTTATGTCGCAGTGAATGAGTTGCTCTTTTTTATGCTGCAGCAGCGTGCCGCCTGCTCCATGCACAATGCACTTTGGAACGCCGGTGGTTCCGGACGTAAACAATATGTATATTGGATGGCTGAATGAAAATTTCTCAAAATGCAGTTTTGGAACGGCGCCGTCTCCAAGAAATTCTTTAAATGATGAAACTTCTGTTCTATTTCCCTCCGGATATCCGGCGTCTATGTAGGGAATTATCACGGTTTTTTCTATGCTATCAACTTGATCAACAACGTTTTTAATTTTCTCCAGGTTATTGAATATCTTTCCTTTATAGAAATAGCCGTCCACGGCGAAAAGTACCTTTGGGTTTACCTGCAGGAATCTATCGAGCGCGCCCTGTATGCCAAAGTCCGGAGAGCAGGACGTCCAGATGGCGCCGATACTTATGGTGGCCAATGCGGCGATGGTTGTTTCTGGCATATTGGCGACGTAGCCGCTTACAACGTCTCCGCTCTGAACACCAGCGCTTCTGAGCGCTGCTGCGGTCCTGGCTACCGCTTCGTACAGGTCCTTCCAGGTGAAAATTCTGCGAACTTTTTCCTCTCCCCAGAATATCAATGCCGGAGCGCTATCGCTGCGTTTCAATAGATTTTCCGCAAAGTTCAGGCGCGCGTCCGGGAAGAATCTGTGTTCCCAAAAATTTTCGGCCCCGTTGCTGATTCTATCGGAGACTTTATCTCCGATAATATCGCTAAAATCCCAGACGGAGTCCCAAAAGGTGCTGGTATTTCCCACTGACCATTTCCATAGGTCGTGGAAAGACGACCCATCGAAACCTCGTTCGCCAACCAATTTCATAAATTTTCTGGCATTGCTGTTTTTAATTCTCTCTTCGGAAGGAGTCCATAGTAGTTCATGCGACATTTTAACACCCATATTTTTACACAAAGACCATTTTAGTTGCAAAAAGTTAATATTTAATTAAAATTCGAAAATATATATGCTCATGAAAGCATGCCAATTGATGATTGCTTGTATTTAGAAGCTATTTTCGTATACTATTAACAAGTTGTGCTGTTGTTAATGTCGTTTAGGTGAATTATGGACAAAAATATCAAAGAAAAAGGCGTGCCAGAAAATTGTGCATCTGTGTTAATGTGGGGAATCGCGGTCGCGTTTTTCGTATACCAGTTCGTTGCTAGATCAGCATTCCCGACAGTTTTGACAGAAGAATACATGAAATATTTCAATCTTGACGCCAAGGAAGTTGGCGCTCTTGTTAGCTGCTATTACATATTCTACACTATTGCCCAAATTCCTGCTGGGATAATCATAGATAAGTACAGCATAAGGCTTGTTATGTCGTTGTCCATCGCTGTTTGCGCTGCAGGAGTAATGATGTTTGTGTCCTCTAACTACTATATCATCGCCAGCGCGGGTCAGATGTTAGTTGGTCTGGGATCTGCATTTGCTTTCATAGGGTGCATAAAGACCGTTACCAGTTGGTTTCCTCCGCATAGGAGAGCAGCCATGATATCTTATACCATATCCATAGGTAGCATCGGTCCGGTAATCTTTGGTCCAACTGTGGCTCTACTGGTAAAAAAATTCCCATGGATAGAAGTAATGATTACTTTTTCGCTATTCGGTTTTGTTCTGTCAGTTTTGGCCTGGCTCTTTATGAGAGACAAAGAAGAAGAAGATAAAAATCATCAGAATAATGGCAGTAAGACGGCCCCGCCGCTGCTTAATGACCTGAAAATCATACTATCTTCTCGCAGAATCTGGATTTTATCGCTTCTGATCGTAATGCAATACGCGCCGCTAAGCGCGCTGGCGGATCTGTGGGGAACGCAATTTATAAAAAAATTGTACAACGCCGACTCGGCGGTTGCTTCACTTGCCAACAACATGATCTATTTGGGATTGGTGGTCGGCAGTCCATTCTTTGCCTGGCTGGCTAAAAAAATCAATAGCTATAAAAATAGTATGACAATCGGCTTGCTGATAAGCTCGGCGGCATTTACGGTGGTGCAGTTTTGTCACATCCCGATATACGGGATGTTTGCGGCGCTATTTGTGGTTGGGTTTAGCTGCGGAGCTCTGCTGGAATTTGTCATTGGGACGGCGGAGTTTCCTGGTAGAATGTCGGCCACCGTAACCAGCGTCATTAACATGAGTAGCATGGTTAGTGGAATCATACTAATGCCGCTGATAGGTTGGATAGTGGATTTGTCCTGGGATGGAGCAATGATGGACGGTATCAAGCTTTATAGCGCCTCGGATTACAGAAATGGATTTTTCGCCGTGTTGGCGTCTCTGCTGATAGCCCTGGGTATGTCCTTTTTTGTAAAAGAATCCTCCAGAGCAAAGTCGTAGATTATCGATCGTCACCGCTGGAATTTTTTTTCAGAGCGAGAGCCATTTTGTAGACGGTATTTTTGCTTAGGCAGAATTTTTGGGAGGTTTCGCGTACCGCATCCTTCAGCGACGTTTGTAGCGCGTTTTTCAGATAAGATAGTAGCTCTGCTTCATCGACAACTGGCGATGCGCTGCAGCTGCCGGCAACAACTATAACGAACTCTCCAGCCGGTTTTTTTTGCGAAAAATAATCGTGCAGCTCAGCCAACGTCCTTCGTTCTGTTTCTTCGAAAAATTTTGTGAGCTCGCGACAAACACAGGCCTGCCTATTTCCGAATATTTCCTCCATCTTTTTTAGAGTATCGATCAGGCGGGTTGGCGCTTCGAGAAATACAAGTGTAGCAGAGTGATCCTTCA
>JAITRK010000067.1 GCA_031288435.1 Holosporaceae bacterium | reverse complement strand
GCGATACAATCCTATGGATTTTATTGACTCCTGTAACCTTTCAAGTCCGAGCCTTATTATTTCGCTTGGAGTTTGGCAGTTTCTAAAAAGTTTGGACACTGCGCGATTAACCTGAGCGTCGGTGGTCTGAGCCGATAGCACAACTGCTACCAAAAACATGTAGTGGGAATCGTATTCCAACTCTGTTTTTGGAGCCGGAAATGATTCCGCCAATCTACAGCAAATTTCCTCAACGACACCAGCATTCACGCGCTTTCTCTCAATGTATAAGTAGCTCCAGTACCTCTGTTCCGATAGATTCTGTTTCTATGAGCGTTTGTTCTTTTGTTACTAGGTTTCGGATGATCGCCCTATTATCCTGCAGCTCAGCGTCATTGGCGATGAGTACGTTGCGGAAACCGCGGCGATTGGCATAATTCATTTGCGCTCCGAGACTTTTTTCCTGCAGATAAACCTCCGTTTTTACCCCAATTTTTCTGAATTTGTGAGCTATACGCATGTAACTGTTTAGGAAACTCCTATTTTGGACAGTCACCAATAGTTCCGCCGGAGTAGACTTATCTCGGGTTAATAGTCCCATTTCGAATAATTTTGGTGCAAGTCTGGAAATTCCTATGGATGCGCCAACGCCAGGGAAAATTTTATCCGACGACAGGGTAGACGCCAGATTATCATAGCGGCCGCCGCCGGCGATGCTGCCGAAATCGTCCGTGCCATCAAATACTACTTCAAAAACAGTTCCCGTATAATAATTTAGCCCGCGCGCAAGCCTCGCTGAAAGTTTGATATGCTTCTTGTCTATTTCCCATTTCTTCAGGTATTGCCAGACTTCTTCGATCTCTGCAACTCCGGTTAGAAATTCATCGTTTTGCTTTAGAGAGCGTAACCACTGGATGGTTTCATCGGTGTCTTCGCTCCGCTCAACGGCATAGGTAAAATTATACAGCTTTTCGATGTTTTCATCGGACATGCCATGTTGCAAAAAGGCTCTGGAGGCTTCATCAGTGGATATTTTCCCCATCTTATCGATGATTCTAATTATTTCCGAAATATTTTTTTCCGGTGCGACTGTTTTAAGGAATCCATGCAGCATTTTTCTATTGTTGATTTTCGCAACAAAATTCTGAATTCCCAGTGTTTTTATTGTTTCCACAATCAGATAGATAATTTCTGCGTCATGGGCCAGCGAAAGAGTCGCCTCGCCGACTATATCTATGTCGCACTGATAGAATTGCCGATAGCGCCCCTGTTGCGGACGCTCTCCACGCCATACCGGCGATATCTGGTATCTCCTGTGCGGGAATATCATACTTCCACTTCTGGAGACAACGTATCTGGCAAACGGAACCGTAAGATCAAATCGTAGTGCGAGGTCTTTTCTGGCGTTTGGATCGGATACCCGATATATGCCGTAGATTTCATTGTCATTGCCCTTGGCCAGCAGCGTTTCGAGACGCTCAACAGCTGGAGTATCCATGGGAATAAAGCCGAATAACTCAAATTGACCTTTGATTTTATCGACAGCCTCATTAAAAGCAATCTGCTCGCCTGGCAGAAGTTCAGGGAATCCGGAAATATCACTACTCATTACTTACTCCAACACTAATATTGTTCCATGGTCGACAACGATAGCCAACAGGAAACCACGTAAAAACCATAATACAAAACCTCCATGCTTGCAAAAAATAGAACCAATATAATCATAAAAACCAATTTGATGTTTTTAATTTTAACTGGTAGACTACTCCAGGGTAGATGGTGTATTAACATGGCAGGCAGCGTAAATAAAGTTATTTTAATTGGTAATCTTGGTAAAGATCCAGAGGTGCGGAGCGCGCAGGACGGATCAAAAGTTGTTAGTTTTTCGGTGGCAACTTCCGAAACCTGGAAGGACAAAATAACAGGTGAAAAAAAAGATCGAGTTGAATGGCATCGTGTTGTTGTATTTAACCCGAACATCTGCGATTTGTGCGAGAAGTATCTTCACAAAGGTTCCAAGGTGTATTTGGAAGGGCAATTGCAGACGCGCCGTTGGCAGGATCAGGCCGGCGTCGAGCGATTTACGACGGAAGTGATTATTCCACGGATTAGAGGAGAAATTGGCCTGTTGGATTCGAAATCCGACGGCGGTGCGGCCTCTGTGATCTCCGATGATCGCCGTGGCGCTCCAATTGCAGGAGATGATATTCCGTTTTAGGATTCGTTTGTCTGGCGATCTATTGGCGATGGTTCGATTATTAGTATTTATTTCGGAGTTCTATGGTGTGTAGCGGAACAGACGATGTAGTGCCGGTGTCTCTGGAAGACGAGATGAGGCGGTCCTATTTGGACTACGCCATGAGCGTTATCGTTTCTAGAGCCCTTCCAGACGTAAGAGACGGTTTAAAACCGGTGCAACGGCGCATCATTTACAGTATGTTTGAAAGCGGTTATCACTACAATAAACCGCTGCACAAGTCTGCGCACATTACCGGTGCTGTTTCTGGAAAATATCATCCACACGGAACGGTTGGCATATATGGCGCCATGGTACGCATGGCACAGCCGTTTTCCATGCGTGAACCGTTGATAAGCGGTCAGGGGAACTTCGGCTCCATGGACGGCGATCCTCCAGCAGCAGAACGCTACACCGAAGCTCGGTTGTCCAAGATAGCTCACAGTCTTACGGAGGATATTTATAGCGATACCGTTGATCTTCAGCCAACCTACGACGAATCCTCCACGGAACCAAAATTATTGCCGGCTCGTTTCCCAAATTTCCTTGTAAATGGAGCCGATGGTATAGCCGTTGGAATGGCTACAAATGTTCCTACTCACAATCTGGCGGAAGTAATAGACGGCTGTCTACTGCTGATGGACAAACCAGAAACGACGCCGGAAGATTTGATGGCTGTAATTCCAGGGCCTGATTTTCCAACCGGCGGCGTAATAATTGGTCGCGGCGGAATATTGGCTGCCTTCAGAACAGGACGCGGCTCCATCGTTGTGCGGGCGAAAACAGAGATGGAGATCGTTCGTCGTGAACGTCAAGCCATTATCGTTAGGGAAATCCCATTTCAGGTGAACAAAGCGAGGCTCATAGAAAAGATAGCCAGTCTCGTGAATGAAAAAATTATCGAAGGAATTTCTGATCTTCGGGATGAATCTGATCGCGACGGCGTTCGCGTGGTCATAGAATTGAAAAAGGACGTTAACAGCGATGTGCTACTAAACCAGCTATTCAAACATACACAGATGCAGATTTCGTTTGGTGTAAATATGCTGGCGCTGCACAACGGCCGTCCGAAATTGATGAATATGGTGGAAGTACTGAGGGCTTTCATCGAATTTCGTGAGGAAGTTGTGGTGCGTCGCACCCGTTTCGAGCTGAACAAGGCGCGAAATCAGGCTCATCTGCTGCTTGGACTTGCCGTCGCGGTGGCTAACATAGATAGGGTTATAGAAGTTATCAGATCCAGCCCCGATCCAACCACAGCAAAAAAATCTCTCCTGGAAATCTATTGGCAGGCCGAAGAGGTTGAGCCGCTAATTCTGCTGGTGGACGACCCTGGAAGTGTATACGCCAACGGAAAATGCCGTCTAACGGAGGCGCAGGCCCAGGCTATCCTCGATTTAAAATTGCATCGGTTAACGGGCTTGGAAAGGTCAAAAATTTCCGATGAATTGTCCCAACTGGCTGCAAAAATAAAGGAATTATTTGCCATATTGGAATCCAAAGATAGGGTATATCAGCTTATTAGAGAAGAGTTACTGAAGGTTAGAACAGAATTCGCCAATCCGCGGAAAACAACGCTGGAAGACAGCGGTTTGGATTTGGAAGACGAGGATTTTATCCAAAAAGAAGATATGGTGGTAACTATCAGCAATAGCGGATATATCAAGAGGGTGCCGCTGAGCACATATCGGGCGCAAAAACGAGGCGGCAAGGGCCGTACCGGCATGACAACCAAGGACGAAGATTTCGTCCACGACCTCTTCGTATCCAACACCCATACTCCGGTGCTATTTTTCTCCACCTCCGGCATAGTATATCAGATGAAAGTCTATAAAATACCTCTGTCTACTCCGCAATCCAGGGGAAAGGCGCTGGTAAATGTGTTGCCAATCAAAAACGACGAAGCACTATCCACTGTTATGGCGCTACCGGACGACGAAAGCAGCTGGGAGTCCTACGACATAGTGTTCGCCACGTCCCATGGCACGGTGCGTAGAAATAAATTGAGCGATTTCATCAACATAAAAGCCAATGGAAAAATCGCAATGAAATTGGGCGACGGTGAAAAACTAATTTCTGTGGCGCTATGCCGCGGGGACGCGGACGTTATGGTTTCTTCTAAATTTGGTAAATGTGTTCGATTTTCCGTCGATGATCTCAGAGTTATCAACAGCAGGGCGTCAACAGGCGTAAAAGCCATGAAATTAATCGGCGACGACGAGGTAATCGCCATGTCCATTCTAAATAACGGGACCTCTACTGTGGAGGAGCGGGAAGAGTATCTGCGCTATTCTAATTGGTTCAGAAGAACCAGCGAAGAAATAATAGCGGATCATGAGATGGAGCCGCCGGCCAAATACGAGGAGATGAAAAAAGTCGAGCAG
The DNA here is from genome assembly GCA_031288435.1 of Holosporaceae bacterium. The sequence continues at coordinate 2,920 of JAITRK010000067.1, read as the reverse complement.
ATGCTCATAACTATCACCGAAAAAGGAATGGCAAAGCGCACTTCGTCCTTCGAATACAGAACCAGCGGAAGGGGCGTCCAGGGAGTAAAAAATATCGATATGAGCTCCAGAACCGGACATGTGGTAGCAGTATTTCCGGTCGAAGAAAACGATGATGTAATGCTGGTAACCAATAGCGGTAAGCTCATTCGCTGTCCGGTGGATGGGGTCCGCATAACCGGACGTTCTGCCCAGGGCGTTATCCTGTTCCGCGTCGATGAAGATGAAAAAGTGGTGTCGGCCGTCAGACTGGCAGATAACGAATCATAGAAACGGAATAAAAGCTAAAAAATTCTAGGCTAAATCTTTTGGATCTACATCCTGTAGTGGCGTAGCGTTGCATTCTATGGCGGCGGTTTCATCGTTAAAAGCAAAAAAGTAGCTCATTTTATCCAGTGGCTTGCTGTTTATTGTGGGACTAGATTTTCCACAGGAAATTTCACGCCGACAACTCCCCTGGCGTGTGCGCAATCGAGGCTCTTCTTCTGGAAAGTTAGAGCTGCTAGAGCAGCTGGCCAAGCCATGGGAACAGCCGCACGCCACTCCTGTTCCGTTGTTGTGGCACACCTTCATAACGTAAAACAAATATCGTCTCACGGTTTCCCAGAACATTACTATCAGAAATGACGAAACTAACAGCAGAACAAACACGGAATTGCTCATCTCTGTAGCGCCCCCTTACAACAGCTATGATAGCGTTAGCCTAGCAGTGTTCCGCCAAAAAGTCCAGTACCCGCCCATTTGCCCGTGAAGGGCAACGGTGCTTTTCATTCTGGTGGCACAAGCTGCAAGTTAGCTTTCCCAATAGGTTAACGATCGCTTTGTTGGTACCAGAGCGCTACTTAGTGATAGTAGCCCTAGTGCTAGGTCTCATCTCCGTCGTACTCGTGCTTCACTTGTGAAGCGGCGTCTGCTCCTACCGTCATCGTTGCCACGGCGATTATTGCCACCGAAATTTTCAAGGATTCCGTTGCCGTCTTTTAGCGTCCTAAATGGCCGTAAATCTGCCGTCGATATTTTTTCGAAACGAATGTTATGAAATTTCGACAGGAACAATTCCAGTAGGCTAGAGTTTTCAATGGCGCTTGGGTTATTCTCATAGGTTATATAGGACAGTGGAATATTCTTGAAGGCTGCCGAGCTCAATTGTTTGTCGTCGTCCTTTGCATCCATGGATTGACCTATGATCAGCAGCGGGTTTGCCAGTGCGCCTGGATTGTGTACATAGGATAAAATACCATTGCGTCCAAAATCGCCTTCCGTTTGCAGTATACAAACGGAGAAAATGTTTTGTTTTTCCTGGAAAGCAATTAGGGCAGGCGCGCAATTTAGGCCTCTCGCATAGATTCCGACATTGCCTGCCATGCATATTTTGTGTTTGATGCACCATTCCGCAGCGTCCAGGATATCATCCACTTCACAGTCGGCGACGTCCTTTGGCTGACAGCTCCTCGGCACGCGGCAACGCACGACCAAAACACTGCACCCGCGGTTAACCAGCAGCTGTATGTGCGGATCAAATGCCCATTCGGATTGTTTACCAACGTCGGATTCCACCATAACCATCAGCGGACGGCGAGAATTGTGATTCGGACTTTTGGTTAGCAGCACCCTAATGCCTGCGTCGCTTTGATTTTGGCTACCCTTATCCTGGTCATGGCCACCACTGATCGGAATGCGAAAATGCTCTGTCTTTTGCAGTGGAATATTTTCCATATTTTTACTGGAAACGGCTACTTCTTTCAGTGTGCGCTCCTCGGTGTCGTAGGCAAAATAGCGGTCCGGTCTCTGTGGGTTGGTTACTCGGATGAGCCAGATGGCGCCGTCCTGGGAAGCGTCCACCCGCTCCCAATCGGAATGCGGAAATTTTTGATCCAGCAGATCCAGATGTTCAACAGCGGACCTAAACAGTGGTTTATTGATTTTCCGGCCGGTGTTAATGGTTACAAATAGTGGCTTCCTGTTGCCGTCCATGTTAACTTTGCAATCCTCCAACCTGGCGCCTGGAGAATTTGCTACGACGCTTTCGTTGGTTTCGCTAGTTTTGAAGTTTTGTGAGGAAAAAATGATCTGATCTCGGTCCTCTGTCAATTTATAATAGCAGGAATCGTCCATGGACACATATTTCTGCGTTCTTATATCCTGGATGGTATCAATCTGCGCCATTTTGTTTTGTTCACCACTGTGATTATCCTGGGATCGAACATAGACGCTGGCTCCATATCCTCCTCCTCCGGAAAAATTATCGTAGCACAGCTGCGGCTCCAAATCTCCGCCAAGTAATATTACCGGCGGAACAGGATATTCCTTTAATTTTTCGCAGGACAGGGTATTAACGTTGATTCTATAGGATACAAACTTTTCTTTCACAGTCGCCACTGCAACGAATTCAGCGAGGCATCCGCCCTTAATTATGCTGATATTATCAGCCTCAACATTCATGTTAATGGGACGACGATCCTTCGTTCGTAGATTCACCGCCATCAGCCGGACATTTCTTTTAGAGTCACGAAACATATAGACAAGATTATTATTGTCTATAAATTCCGCGTCTTCTATGTGACCGTTGTCTCTTATGATGCACTCGGGCGATCTGGCTCTATCTATTTCAGATACATACACCATATAGCCTTCGTCGTTTTTGGCGATGTAGGCCACCCTATCTCCCATCGGGCTGATTCGAGCTTTCTTTATGCGGTCATCTGCGAATAATCGATGTCGTGATATCGATGGAGCTTCAACGTCGCCTGTACGAGAGTCTTCGCGGCGAAATTCGCTCCTGGTACTTCCATATGCCGATGACCGGCGATCTCTGCGGCGATAGTTTTCTTCACGTCTATCATTTTCTGCGCCAATATCGTCGAACGTTTTTTTGAACCGC
>JAITRK010000017.1 GCA_031288435.1 Holosporaceae bacterium | reverse complement strand
ATATGCAATTGAAATGCAGGATCAGGGTGGATAAGGCCCTGGAATCGTTCCTGGAATTTCATGGAAACAAAACCTTGAAGGCGTCGCTGGCTGACATATTAAATTCGCTGCAGGACGGTGAGTCTCTGGGCGCCGCATTTGAAAAATGTGCCGAAATATTCGATGAAACCATTATTGCGCTACTAAAATCTGCCGAGGAAACAGGGAAACTATCTGACGTCATAAAAAACATCCTGAAATTCCTAAAATTGCAGTCCAATTGGAAAAATCACATGAGACGCGCGCTGGCCTATCCACTCTTTATGACAGCATTGGCCATACTTATTTTAACTTTCAGCATCTATCTGCTGGCGCCGCAGGTGACGTTGCTATTGCAGGACTATGGAACAGCGGACGGAATTCCATTCGCAACCATGTTTGTGCTGTACGTACTACCGGGACTGGTGGAAACATTGGGATTTCTTCTGCTACCATTGCTGGCAGCACTGTGTCCGCTCGCGCTAACCAAAAATGGAAGAGAAAAAATAAAAGAATGTCTGCTAAAAATTCCAAAAATAGGCAGCGTTATCCAAAAAATTAGTCTGTGGCAATTCTGCAAAATCCTGCACATAGCTCTGGAAGCTAAACTAGGTTTTATGGACGCTCTTAGCCTTGCGATTGAATCCGTGAAATTTAAATCCATGGTGGATGAGCTATTGCGCGCAAAACATTATATGGCTGACGGCTACTCCATTGGAGAATCCTTTTCGCGCATAAAATTTGTGTCCGGAGAAGTTTTGGCGGCCATATTAATTGGTGAAGAAAGCGGGAATTTATCAGCCGGTCTTGGGCATGTGAGCGACGCGCAGTACGACGAAATACTTTTCGGTCTGAAATCGTTGGGACAGCAGCTAAGCATAGGGTTAACAGCGTTTACCGGATTGATTCTGGCACTAATTCTCTGCGGTCTGTTGCTGCCCATATACAGCTATGTGGAGGTGGCCGGGGCTTGAAAAAATAAGAAGAGAAAAAAATGTACGCGTTTTTTGGAGAAAAAAATCTCAGGTTATTCGATGGAAAATGGAGGGACGACGCCTGGCGCCCGGACTTCATTCCGGACGACCTGGATCAACGCCAAGTAATTCTGGATAGAGCAGAGGTCGATTTTTCGCTGGAAACTCTAAGACATTGTAATTTCCTGGACGCGCGGGATGCGCTTCGGTGCGAGCGAAAGGTTTCCGGGGATTTTGATGATGTTTTTCTGCTGCCGAAACATAGTTTTAATATTTTTCAAAAAACAGATTTCCATATGCAAAAAAGCACCATCTGCGGCGATCTCGGCAAGAAATTAAAAAGCGCCGGAGAGATATTTCTTGTGGAGTTTCTGATAGCAGAATTTTGCAAAACCATTCAACAAATCGATGAAGAAACATGGTGGATGTACGTGGCTAACCACCGATGCAGCGGTCTGAGAATCGTTGCCGGCAGAGGCGACGGCGTTGTTCTATCGCGAATAATTTCCGGCGCTTCTTTAGTTTCTTTGGATGGCGTTTCGGATTCGGTGGCACGCAGCATAAAATATCTCGGAAGATTTGGTATGCAAAGTCCGATAAAAATAATCTCTGCCTTCGGTAACGTAGTTGCCGCCGATGGCCTTTCCATGGTTTCGATTATTGAAAACGGCGACGATATGGAGAAAACGCTATTGAAATTTCTAGCCACTAGAAATGACATTTACCCATATGGAAGGCGAGAGAGCGGTCTGCGAAAAATCATGAGGCTAAATTACAAAAAAATCTGCGCCCTGCTGGCGTTCTGTCTGATATTTGAAACAGTATGGCTAGTTAATTTGGAAAGGAAATGCGCCGACGAACGGTATTCCATTAAAGCAATGGAAAAATTTTCCGAAAATACTGTGGAGCACGATCTCTCTCACATAAAATTCAGGATAAACAGCAATAACTTTAAACAGATGGAACAGCTATTCCATATTCTAAAAGCTGCGGAAAATCCGCTGATAGCTCTCCGGAAAACTGCAATGCTGGTCGAAAAAAACGCCATAAAAGTGGATCGACTGATCATGGAGAAATGTAATTCCATAAGAATGAACGCCGTCGTAACCAAATCGCTCGAAAACAAATTGCTGCGACTATGCGACGAGGCCACGTCCATCCACATAGAAAAAACAGCCTCCAAAAATTCTGATTACGAAAAAATCGACGCTGACGATTCGGCTAATGAAAAATATGGTGTAGTGATATGCGTGGGAACGAAATAAAAATATTTGGGTTACTAATTGCGGTCGCCGGACTATGGCTCCTATGTCTGGACAGCGGAAATCAGCTGGATGAATTGGCTTTACGAAGTCAATCTCTGCAAATGAATAATCGCAATCGCGCGAAATTGGAGAACGACATATCTAAAACATTATTGGCGTTCATGGTTTTTAATCGTGGAGATCCCATTGTCGATCATCGCGAATTCATGAGAAATATGGCGCGGCAAACGAATATTGGCGAAGTGCTTTTCCGAGAGAGTCCGCTGGAGAATCAATATTTTCGGGCCAGCAGTGTGGAAATAAAATTTTCCACCGCCACCGAACAGCAGGCCTACAATTTCCTGGAGGCTATTTGCAAAAACTATGCTGGAATTGTCGAGTTTTGTCTGCTGGAAATAATTAGAAAAAATGAAAATGACGATTTCGACGTGAAAATTCAATGCAAATTGTACGCCATTGATAAAAACACGCAAAATTCTGTCGACATTATTAATAAAAAATCCGTGCCGCAGTTGCAGATACCGCCGCCGCTTCGTATATTTCAATTGGATAAGCGCCAAAGAGCATCCCACGTATTACAGTGCGCAATAGAAAATACAAAAGCCTTGGTGGACGATCACTGGCTGAAAGTGGAAGACTATTTCGACAATTTCAAAATAGCAAGAATTCATCACGATTCCATTGAACTAGAACAAACTACTCAAAACCGGAAGATACGTGTCGGAGAAACATTTAATTTCTAACTTGGGTTAAAAATATAAAAGATAAAAATTTTACGCTCCAGGGTGCTTTTTTCAAAACTTATTTACCATTTTATGTTCTGATTAGCTGCTGGGCTTGTGCTGTCCAGGGGGTAAGAATATGGGAAAATCGTGTTTTAGTAACTGGTTAATATTGCTATTGCTACTGTGCGGTGTGGCTATTCCGACGTGGAACGCCATGTCAGACGAAAATTCCGGCGACTCATCTGACGACCACTCCGTAAATTACGATCTGGCCAAGCAACTATCGGAAGGCGATGGTACTAGTTCAAAGAATCATCCGTTTGTTGAATCCAAATCAAAAATTGAAGATGGAGAAATAGCAGGATTACTCATAGGAAAAAACAAAGTCACTTTTTTTAGTTATGATAAAAGGTACTTTGAAGAGCCGTTCAATCAGGGAGAAAATTTTGCAGACCAGAATTTTTTTAAAAAATTTTCTAAGCTTATGAGCGCAGATTTTTCAGGAATAGAACTAACCAAAGATCGCCTTGAGAATATGCAGAAATTTCTACCGAAAAATCTACAATGCTTCGGCATAGATTGTTGCAAAATAAGTGACGAGCTGGTTGAACTAGTATCAGACATTGTCCAGAAAAGAAGCGACATAAAACATCTGACCATAATGTTGCCGGAAGTCAACAGTGACGGAGCCAAATCAATAACGTCGGCAATGGCAGGTTTTTCAGGATTACAATCGCTGAATCTTGTCTTTGATGCTGTTACTAAAAAGTCATGCGCTGACATTTCGAAATTAATTGAAACGTCTCCACAGATGGAAACTTTGTCACTGGGTTGGAGTAATATCGACGATAACGACGAAGAAGACAGCGCCTATAAGGAAATAGGAGAAAATATCGGCAAACTGAAAATTTTAAAGAGATTCGAACTATCGATAATGAATGTGGATGGGAAAGCCTGTAGCTTTATTTTCGGCGGCATTAAACCCCTGGAAGAACTAATGAGATTGAAGCTATTCTTCGGCAATATCAGCGTATTTAACGGCGTAAAATTATTCGAAAGAAGCGAAGAATTGACAGACTCGTTGGCCAATAAGCGCAAATTGACGTCACTGGACTTGTCCTACATGAGTCTCCCCAAGGACGCCATGCAGGTGATAACTCAGAACGTTGGGTCATTGGTTAGCCTTAAATGCTTAGATCTATCCGGCAATCCAATAGATAATGAAAGTGCATCTTTGCTTGCCGAATCGCTGAAAAATCTACAGCAACTTGAAGTGCTAATTATGAACAAGTGTTCGCTAAACGAACAGACATTTTCCACCATATGCAAATCACTTGATAACTCACAGTTGAAAGTTTTATACGTTAGCAACAACGATATAAAAAGTGGAATCAGAGGCTTCCAGCTAAAAACGATGGAGTCTATACAGGTTATAGATTTTTCCTATAACAACATTCCCATCGATGCAAGCATAGATTTTATTAAGAGTATCGCCGATAACCCTAATCTGCAGGCTGTGAACTTTGAGGGCAATGTCACTACGGAAATAGCAGATAAAAATAAAAAAGCCAGCGAAGAAGATAAAGATAAAATCATTAAGGAAAGAATAATTATCAGGGATAAAATAGAAAGTTTCAAACGTAAAAATAGAATTTATACGGCAATCTTCGGATTATAGATATGGAAGCTAGTTGGAGCTGCGCACGGCAAAGATGTCAAACTATTTCATAATTTTCTTTGTGCTCGAATAATTCATGCAACAGAAGATTGTTCAGCTGATGCCCTGAGCAAAACCCATCGTACTGCCCGCAAATATAGTGTCCGCACAAAGACAAATCTCCAATTACATCCAGTACCTTATGCCGGACAGGCTCGTCGGTGAATCGTAGGCCGGATTTGTTTATGACGGCGCCACTGGCGTCGAATACAACGGCGTTTCTCAGAGAGCCTCCAAGAGCTAGCCTGCTCTTTCGCAGCAGCTCTACGTCTTCGAAAAATCCAAATGTACGGGCTGGAGCTATGGTTGTAACAAAATTATCTGTTGAAAAATCATAGGAAAAACTAAATGGAGTTGTCAGTCCTCGATGGGAAAAGTCGCATTTCATATTTATCAGTAGGCGATCCGATGGCAATAGCGACGCCCATTTTTCGGTAGTTCCAACTTTTATTGGTTTTAGGACTCTTAGAATTTTCCGACGAAATCGCTGCTCTTTTACTTTTGCGCGGCGGATTTCGGTGGCAAAAATTTTCGCGCTACCGTCCAACGTTGGGATTTCCTCTCCCAGCAGCGCTATGACAGCGTTGGATACGCCAAGTCCATAGAGTGCAGCCAACAGATGCTCCACGGTTGTTACCGATAGCCCTGCTTCGTTCGTAAGCTTTGTGCACATCTGAGTGTTTGATACGTATCTGTAGTCTGCGCGAATGCAACCGGCGTGTTCTTTTCTCCTGGCCAATGTTTTTTTCGATGGCGCCGTCGCATCTAGTCTGACAAACGTCAGTCCAGAATCCTCAGGAGCTCCGAAAAGCCAAATGCGACATTTTTTTCCGCTGTGCACGCCAACTCCTTCCAGCATTACTGCTGAAGCTATGGTTTTCTGAAACACAAATTCTCCATTCCTGGCCAACGCTATTATAGCACATATTTGCATTTTTGATCATATTGTGTTATTTTGCATAAAATGCACATCGATTGATGAAGTGTAAATGGCTGAGTAAAATGTTAGAAACTGTGGGAATCTCAGAAAAAAATCGCGACGGAATGCCAGTCGATGGCGCTCTGTTTGCCGTTTCTATTATGGGATCCATCGCTCTGCATTCGCACCATTGGCTGCCAAGCCAATAGTTATATTCTTATTCAAATTAAAATTTTTATCGAATCTTGAAAATAAAGCGGCCTTGCTCGTATTTTCTACCATTCGATTGACATAGTTACAGATAAATTTTTACAAATGCGGAGCTTATTATGGATAAAAAAAATATATTTATCATGGCTGCGACGGTCATTGCATGTTTAGTTATTGCGTTTTTTTGTCTTAGTGCGAAAAAGGACTCGCTGAAGGACCTGCCGACTGTGGCCATTGCCAATCTCGGTCCGCTCAAGGATCTGGAAATTTCCATCCAGGGAATCAAAGATGAACTCGCCGACAATGGATTCATAGACGGAAAGACGGTTAAAATCAGGTACGTGGACGTGGCATTTGATCAATCGCTTATTCCACAGGCCATTGAGAGTCTTCGGAATCATAACCCAAAGGTTATGGTTGCTGTAACAACTCCAGTGGCGCAGTTCGCAAAAAAGAAGATACGCGATATTCCGCTTGTTTTTCACTCGATTACTGATCCAAGGGCAGCTGGCCTGCTGAAAAACAATGATCAGCCCGATGGAAATGTCACCGGCGCCTCGGACGCCCAGAACGTCAATGGGCTACTCGAGTTCATAAAATCTGTTCTTCCGGAGGCGAAAACCGTTGGCATGCTCTACCTGACATCCGACAGCAATGACGTCACCATGATGGAAATGGTTTCTGCTGCCGCGCCGTCCTTCGGGCTAACAGTTTTCGCAATCCCAGTGGAACAGCCGCGCGATATTTCGATGCGAATGCAGAAATTCAGTGGCAAAGTTGATCTGATATACGTTGGGCTTAGCAACGCAATCCTGGCTGCCTTGCCAACGATATCGTCCGAAGCAAAAAAAATGTACATTCCGGTGTTTGCTGCCGAGGACACGGCGGTGCGGGACAGTCTGGCTGTGGTGAGCTTCGGGGTTAATTCCGAATCCATCGGCAGAAACGCCGGAAAGCTTGTCGTAAAGTTGCTGAAAGGCAAACAGGTGAAAGATCTCGCCCCAATTTTCCCAAAAATTGAGAATCATGAATGCTTCATAAATAAAAAGCTAGCAGAGAAATTCGGCCTAAAGATTCCTAAAAATGCGATAGTCGTAGGTGAATAAAATAATTTGTGGAAAACTTGACAATTGGCGCAGATGCGTTATATTACATACTGTACCTGATGTAATCTGAAGGACTCGGGAAATGCGGGAGATGGTTGGAATTTTGAGGGAAGAGCTGTGCGGGGACGTTGAAAACGCCCTGGCCATTGCTTCTGCCCAAATTTCTGCCATTATGATTACAGCTCTGTATTCATATTATTGGCTTTCGAGCCAATTATCATTTTTTCTACACCATTAATTTTTCTAATTACCTCTGAAACAAAAGCCGATTGGGCGAATTGTTTCTACAATGGTTAAGATGCATTTTAGTTAATATGAATAGGAGATTTACTATGACTATGAAACATATTTTTACTGCGGCTATCGTTACGACGGTCGCCCTGGCGTCCGCGGCTGTGTTCTTTGGCCCCAACCGCGAGAAAGAAACGTTGCCGACTGTGGCCATAGCGAACTACGGTCCGCTCAAGGATTTGGAAATTTCTATCCAGGGGCTCAAAGACGAACTGGCAGACAGCGGATTTATCGAAAACAAAAGTGTAAAAATCGAAGTCGCTGATATAGCCTTCGATCATTCACTAATTCCGCAAACTGTGACGAATTTGAAGAGTCATAATCCAAAGGTTATGGTGTTGATATCGACGCCAATTGCCCAGTTTGCCCATGGAAAGATTCGCGATATTCCTCTGATTTTTCATGCTATTACGGATCCGGTGGCAGCGGGGCTATTGAAAAACAAAGACCGAGCCAATGCCAACATTACCGGCAGCTCCGATATGCAGAATTTGGACGTGCTTCTGGAATTTGTGAAGTCAATTCTGCCAAGAGCGAAAACCGTGGGAATTCTGTGTCTGACGTCCGACAGTAACGACGCGACACTACTGGACATGATGAAAAAGGCCGCGCATAAATTCGCTCTTTCTGTGCTGGCGATTCCGGTGGATCAGGTGCGCGATATCCCGATTCGTATGCAGGAGTTGAAGGGAAAAGTAGATTTTATTTACGTCGGTGCCAGTGGGCTTCATGCGGCAATGCCTAGCATTGCTTCAGAGGCCTTTAAAATGAATATTCCTGTTTTTGATTCGGAGGATCAGTCGGTGCGCGATGGGCTGGCACTTGCAAGCTTTGGCGTGAACTATGAATCCGTCGGAAGAAATGCCGGAAAACTGGTGGCAAAACTGCTAAGTGGTGTTTCGGTGAAAGATCTTCCGCCAATTTTCCCGAAAACGGAGGATCATCGCTGTTTCGTGAACAGAAAATTGGCCGGGAAATTCGGAATCAAAATTCCGGAAAATGTAACCGTTGTGGAGTGAGGGAAAAAAAAGAAAAAAGCTTGACAAAAAATAATATTGTGCTATATATAGAAGATGATGGGGTTGGATGTTGAAAATGCAGTGGACAGCCGACAATTTTAGAGCAGATAATCTGAGCAGAGGCTCGGAGTTTGCTTTCTCATTCCATCCTGTTTTCTTCTTCTTTATTCAGTTTGCCCACGTGGGCAAATAGAGTTTCTTTTTAAATCACAATATTAGAATTAGTTCCTCAAAAAAATGAGGATGCTTTGTCGATGCTTTAGAATTAGTTTAAAAACAGGAGAATAAAAACATGAAAAAACTATTATCCACGACAACAATTGCCGCTGCGGTACTTCTCTGCGGGTGCAACGGAGAGAAGAGACAGGAGACTCCTCTGGTGGCGATCATAAATTATGGGCAAATTCCGCCGCTATTGGCTTCGATTAATGGAATAAAGAAGGAGCTGCAGAAATGTGGTTATATCGAATCTCAGAATATTCGCTACGAAATCGCCGATATTGCCTTCGATCACACATTGATTCCGCAAACTGTTGCGAACGTAAAAAACCGCAGGCCAAATGTCGTAGTTCTTACCGGAACTCCGATCACGCAATTTGCGAAAGGAAAAATCCACGACATCCCGTTGGTTTATAATGCGGTTACAGATCCGGTGGACGCAAAGCTGATAAAGGTTCGCACAGAATCCACGGACAATATAACTGGGAGCTCCGATATGCAAAATCTAAACGCGCTCCTGGCGTTCGCTCAGTCGATTCTACCTCACGCGAAAACCATCGGTCTTCCCTATGCAACTTCCGACAGCAACGATACGACACTTATTAATATGATGCGCAGGGAGGCGGAGAATCTTGGAATGTCTGTAATTGCAGTTCCTGTGGATCAGGTGCGAGACATACCAGTTCGTATGCAGGAGTTGAAGGGAAAAGTAGATTTTATTTACGTCGGTGCCAGTGGATTGCAATCTGCCCTACCAGCCATTGCAAGCGAAGCTGAGAAAATGAATATTCCCGTGTTCAACATAGAGGAACAATCCGTTCGTGACGGGCTGGCCCTTGCAAGCTTTGGCGTGAACTATGAATCCGTCGGAAGAAATGCCGGAAAACTGGTGGCAAAACTGCTAAGTGGTGTTTCGGTGAAAGATCTTCCGCCA